>NZ_JBSXNM010000035.1:0-219476 GCF_056857655.1 Paracoccus sp. L-17 | reverse complement strand
TCAACAACAGACGCTTGCTGGAACCCATCGGTAACATCCCGCCAGCAGAGGCCGAGGCAAACTTCTATGCCGCTCTGGAAAGATCAGACATGGCCGCGTAACTAAGACAAATCAGCCTCCGGAAAACCCGGCGCGGTTCAGATACCATCAAACAAGACCTATGGCTTGTCCTGCACTCAGACTTGGTCGCATCGGCCCGGGTCAGAGCGGTTGCTGACTTTGTGGAAGAGATCGTGAGCAACAGCATTGGACAACTCTCGAAATTCAGCGAGAAACATTGAAGAGTTTTGCCGAGGTGACCTGAGGCTGCGCATTTATGAGCCGCGACGCGAACCTCTGTGATGGCAGGCATCGAACACTGTGGTTACCTTCATGCATCTTCTGCGAAAGTCTGCTCCAAAAGTGCCAAGTAAGCAGCGCGTAAGCAGGTGTTACCGAAGCTGCCCAATTCTATCTATATGATTTTATTGAAGAAATGGCGCACCCGACAGGATTCGAACCTGTGACCTCTGCCTTCGGAGGGCAGCGCTCTATCCAGCTGAGCTACGGGTGCATACCGTTCGCGAGATGCTTACGCCATGCTTACGCAAGATTTTCGGCTCGTTAAAGAGCGAACCCGATATCCGCTCAAGCCGTTGTTTAGTCACTTCTTTCTTCCAACACCTTTCGCTTTCGCCAGACTTGACATCCGCCTTCGGAGGGTAGCGCTCTATCCAGCTGAGCTATGGGTGCTTACCGTATCGCAACTGCTTACGCAGTGCTTACGTGAACTTTTCGCGAGTTGAAAGATCGAAATGAAGGCCTTGCGAATCCTTGCTGCAATAGTCTTTCTTCATCTCCTCTTTTTCACGCTTCCTGTTGACATCAGCCTTCTAATGTCAACTTTTTTGTCCACTCGCACGACGGGGGCAAAACTGAACCGGATCTCGCGCCCCAGACTGAATCGACAGCTCGGATTTTCGCCGCCCGAACGGTGGCATCCATTCTTGATGGGAACCTGGTGTATTCTCAAGGTCTCGTGCTCTTGTCCGCTCCCCGGGTCACTGTTTCATTTGAGGCTCATCTTCCGGATGAAGCTGCAACGAATGCCTTTGTAAGGTGGCCGTCGTTCCAGATCAGCCATGGAAGCCTCGGGCGTCTGGATAACCCCGGACGGCATTCTGTGCAATTCGCAGGGCTGCGAAATTCCGACATCGCCTCGCCCGCCTGACGGCGGTGGTGTCATGAGCTTGACTGGCAGGACTGACCCTGCGCGCCGCTGCCGACGTTTCGACAGGATGGCTTTTGCAGGGATCAGCGATCTGCCAATCGCTCGATGTCTCGGGCGATGTCCTCGGCGAGGCGGGCAACCTTGTCCTGCGCGTCGCTACGTTGCGCATAGGCCCGCAGACCGAAAATCTCGGCCTGCAACCGGCAGGCCAGACGTTCGGGATCAGTGCCGTCGGGCAGTTCGCCGGCAGTCTGGGCTGCGCGGAATGCGGTGGCAAACTCTGCCTCCATTCCCTCCATGATCTCTTCGGTCAGACGGCGCAGGACCGTGTCGTCGTCAGGCGTCTCCAGCAGCGTCTTGACCAGCATGCAGGCGCGCGAGGGCACCGCGTCGGCCTGAATGCAGCCCAACGCCCGCACATAGGCTGCAAGTCCGGCCAATGGCGATGCTTTCGCGACCCTTGCCTGTCGAAGCTGTTCGCGCGATCGCCGTGCGTAGATGTGAAGCGTCTCGGCAAACAGCGCCTCCTTGGACCCGAAGGCCGCATAGATCGAGCCGGGTCGCATGTTCAAGGCCGCTTCGAGGTCCTTCAGCGACGTCGTGTGATAGCCCTTGCGCCAGAACAGCGCCTGTGCCCTGGCAAGCACCTCGTCCCTGTCATAGCCGGCTCGCCTGGCCATCCGCGCACCCATCCGTTCGATTCATGAGCAAGTGTTCAAAAATAACTTGAACAAGTGCTCAAGTAAAGCTACTTGCCAAGTCGAACACTTGATCGATCACTCAAGAAAGGACGATCCGATGGCCGATTTCACTCTTCACACGCTGGAAAGCGCCCCCGAGGAAAGCCAGGCGCTTCTTGAAGACAGCCGCAAGGGCTTTGGCCGCGTTCCCGGTCTGCATGCGGTGATGGCAGAGGCTCCGGCCCTTCTGGACGGCTACAAGCATCTGCATCAACTCTTTGCGCAAAAAACCAGCTTCAACAAGGACGAGATGACGGTCGTCTGGCAGACCATCAATGTCGAGCATGGATGCCATTATTGCGTGCCCGCACATACCGGGATCGCCAAGATGATGAAGGTGGACGACGCGATCACCGAGTCGCTGCGAAACGAAACGCCGCTGCCCGATGCGCGTCTCGAAGCCTTGCGGACCTTCACGCTGCAGGTGGTGCGCCAGCGCGGCGATCTCGGCGAGGACCAGGTGCAGGCATTTCTTGAAGCGGGCTACACCAAGCGCCAAATCCTCGAAGTGGTCCTGGGCGTGGCGCAGAAGGTGATGTCGAACTACACCAATCATCTGGCACAAACACCGGTGGACGAGCCAATGAAGGCTTTCGCCTGGACCAAGGCTTCCGCAGCCGCCTGAGGCTCGATGCAGCCGTGCGATAATGTCGCATCGGACGGGTCCGAACTCGGGCCCGTCTTCCTGCGTTCGACAACGATCCGCCCGCCGCTCTTGCGCGCCGTCCCGACCGGACGCCGAGAAAAGGACCCGACCCATGCCCCGATCCGATACCCTGAACCGCAGATTCGTCCTGGCCGAACGCCCAAGAGGCGAGCCGGATGACAGCACGCTGCGGCTGGAAACCGGCGATGTGCCGGCGCCCGGCAAGAACCAGATGCTGCTGCGCAACGAATATCTGTCGCTCGATCCCTACATGCGCGGTCGGATGAGTGACGCGCCCTCCTACGCCGCGCCTGTCGGAATCGGAGAGGTCATGGTCGGCGGCACCGTCGCGCAGGTCGTCAGTTCGGATATCGACGGCTTTGACGAAGGCGACTGGGTTCAGGCCTTCGGTGGCTGGCAGGATTATGCGCTGTCCGACGGTACCGGTGTCCTGAACATGGGCAAGAACCCCGAAAATCCGTCCTGGGCGCTCGGGGTTCTGGGCATGCCGGGGCTGACCGCCTGGGCCGGCCTGACCCGGATCGGTCAACCGAAGGCCGGCGAGACGCTGGTCGTTGCCGGGGCCAGCGGCCCTGTGGGTGCGACGGTCGGCCAGATCGGCAGGATCCTCGGGCTTCGTGTCGTGGGCATCGCTGGCGGTCCCGAGAAATGCGCCCATGTGGTCGATGCCCTCGGGTTCGACGACTGCATCGACTACAAGTCCGAGGGCTTTGCGCAGGCTCTGGAAAAGGCGGTTCCGGGTGGAATCGATATCTATTTCGAGAATGTCGGCGGCGCGGTGTTCGATGCCGTCATGCCGCTTTTGAACCCGTCCGCGCGGATCCCGGTCTGCGGGTTGATTTCGCAATACAACGCCACCTCGCTGCCGGATGGCCCGGACCGGCTGAATCTGCTTTTGGGAACCATCCTGCGCAAGCGGATGACCATGCGCGGCTTCATCGTCTTCGATGATTTCGGCCATCTCTATCCCGAATTCGCCGAACAGATGCGCGCATGGGTGAAGGAGGGGAAAATCAAGTATCGCGAGGAGGTCATCGAAGGTCTGGAACAGGCCCCGCGCGCATTCGTTGGCTTGTTGCGGGGCGAGGCCTTCGGCAAGCGCGTCATCAAGCTGAATCGCTGAAAAGATCAGGAAAAGGAAAGATTCCGATGAAGATACTCATGGTTCTCACATCCCACGACCGGTTGGGCGATACCGGCAAGAAGACCGGCTTCTGGCTGGAAGAATTTGCGGCCCCCTATTACGTCTTCAAGGATGCCGGTGCCGAGATCACGCTGGCCTCGCCCAAGGGTGGCCAGCCGCCGCTGGATCCGTCAAGCGATTCCGAGGACGCGCAGACCGAGGCCACGAAGCGGTTCAAGGCCGATGACGCGGCCCAACGCGCGCTGGCCAACACCGCCGTGCTGTCCACCGTTTCGGCCGACGGATTCGACGCCATTTTCTATCCCGGCGGCCACGGTCCGCTCTGGGATCTGGCCGAGGATGGCGACAGCAGGTCGCTGATAGAAGCCTTCGCCGCGAACGACCGTCCCATCGGCGCGGTTTGCCATGCCCCGGCGGTGTTCCGGCATGTCGAGGGTTCGGACGGCAAGCCGCTTGTTTCCGGCAAGAAGGTCACAGGCTTTGCCAACACCGAGGAAGACGGTGTCGGCCTGACCGATATCGTGCCGTTCCTGGTCGAGGACATGCTGAAGAAGAACGGCGGCGACTACCAGAAGGGCGATGATTGGACCTCGTTCGTGGTGACGGATGGAAAGCTGGTGACCGGCCAGAATCCGGCCTCGTCAGAGGCTGCCGCACACAAGCTGCTGAGCCTTCTGTAAAATGCAAAGGCGGGGCGGTGTTGCCGGCCTTCCCGCCATGCCGGGCCCGTGCCCGGGGGCGCGCACGCATTCCGACCAACGGAGAAAACGATGAACATCCTTGTTGCCGGCGCCACTGGCCAGACCGGTCTGCGCCTGATCCAGGCGTTGAAGACGAAGGGCCATTCCCCGATCGCGTTGGTGCGGGATTCGTCCGACACCGGCCAGCTTCCCTCCGAGGTGCAGATCCGCCGGGGCGATCTGACGGACCTGCGGGACGGGATCTGCGAGGGCTGCGAGGCGGTGATTTTCGCGGCGGGCTCGGGCAGTTCCACCGGACCCGAGATGACTGACAAGGTCGATCGCGACGGCGCCAGGCGTCTGGTGGACCTGGCTGTCCGGGCGGGCGTGCGGCGCTTCGTCATGCTCAGTTCCGTCGGCGCCGACAATCCCGACGGGGACAGCAAGCTTGGACACTACCTACAGGCCAAGCATGATGCCGACGAGCATCTGATCTCTTCGGGGCTTGAATTCGCCATTCTCCGCCCTGTCGCGCTGACCGACGACGAGGGCACGCGAAACATGCGCTTTGGCGATGAAGTCGACGTGACCGGCAAGGCCGCACGAGGCGATGTCGCCGCCGTCCTGGCCGACGCGGTTGACAACCCGGAATGGACCGGAAAGGTTCTGACCATGCAGTCGATCTAGGCGCAGCGATCCGGCGCCGACCGGCCCATGTCTTGGCTATGTCTCAACGGCGCTCAGGTAGGCTTTCAGCGCCACCGCGTTGTTGTGTTCGTCATCTTTCGCGCCATAAACCAGCGTGACCCGGCCCGATTCCAGTCGCTGGCGCAACGCTGCGACAAGATCGTGGTTTGCATCCAGTTCGCCCGCATAGCGGCGCTTGAATTCCTGCCACTTGTCCGGGTCGTGATCGAACCAGTCGCGCAGGCCGTCACTTGGCGCGATGTCCTTCATCCAGTCATCCAGTTCCAGCGCCTCTTTCGAGACGCCGCGCGGCCAGATGCGATCCACGAGGATCCGCTGTCCGTCGGATGGGCCGGGCTTTTCATAGGCACGTCTCAACCAGATTTGGGTCATCTTTCCTCCTTCGGCATATCGCCCGCTCCGGTCAGCACCATGTCCATCGGAATGTCGTGGGGCTGCGGATAGATCGTGGCGATGGCGGCAACGGGATGACCCACACCGATGAATATCGGCCTGGACGGCAATGCCGCCAGTGTCCGGTCGAAAAACCCGCCGCCATGGCCCAGCCGGAAAAGCCTGCGGTCGTAGCCGACCACGGGCGCGATGAGGATGTCCGGCACGACCTCGTCCGTTCCGACCGGGTTCGGAATGTTCCAGACGCCGCGTTCCCAGCGGCAATCGGGTCGCCATTCGCGGAACGCCAGGGGCTGGCCCTCGGCGACGACGACCGGCAATGCGGCGCGCGATCCCTGCGTGCAGGCCCGCTCCATCCAGCCGCGCAGATCGAGTTCGCCGCGAAAGGGCCAGTAGAGGCTGATGACGGTATCGGGACCGTGATCGACGATTCGGTCAAGCTCTGCACCGACCGCGACGGCAACCCTGGCCCTTTCTGCCGCCGAAACCCCGAGGCGCAGGTCGATGAGGCGCGCGCGCTCGGCCTTGCGCCAGCGGGCGACGTCGCGTTTCTGAACCGGATCGACGGCCGCAATGCCGTCTTGCATGGTCTCCAGTTCGTGGGCGAAGCAGGGTGGCGAGGCGTATCCATCCGCCGGGGTTCGGTTCATCGGCTCGCTCCTTGCTGCCGGTCGAAAATCAACCCGTCCGAAAGGGTCATCCCGGCGTGACAGGCATCGTCTCGGCAAGCATCAATGACTGACGTTGACGCGAGACAGGAACCGGGCGCCGCCGGCGGAACCGGAATTCCGATCATGCCGGCCTCAGGCTCGGTGGCGTCGATCGGCCGTATCCGCCGCGCCAGTCCACAATATTACCGTGAATCGATGCGGCGATGCGGCTGGCACGCTCGATCACATGCGCCGCACCTTCCGGCGGACAGGTTTCGCGGGCGGTCTGTGAAAACAGATCGAGCCAGCGATCGAAATGTGCTTGCTCCACCGGCAGCCCAAGATGCGCCTGCATCGGAGAGCCGTGGTAGCGACCTGTCATCAGGGCCACGGAAGACCAGAAATCGACCATCCGGTCGAGATGCGGCGGCCAGTCGGTGATCCGTTCGGCGAAGATCGGACCCAGAAGCGCGTCTCGCCTGATCCGGTCGTAGAATCCGTGAACCAGACGGGTCAGAACAGCGTCATTCAGCCCTGTCCGGTCCATCAGGGCCGATGTGATCTCTGGCCTGAGGGTGACGGTTGCTTTGGGCGTCGCTAGGGGAGGGGGCATGTCATTCACACTTGAATAGGCATTTTCAATGCTGTTTTATAGAGCCGACACGCCCACGTAAACCCCGACGAGATTTTCTGATGCGTCTGACCGCCTTCACCGATTTCGGCCTCCGGGCGCTGATGCGGATCGCCAGCGAACCGGAACGCGCCTTTTCGACCGCCGAGATCGCCGATGAGTTCGGCATATCCCGCCATCACCTGACCAAGACCATGGCGGCTTTGGCCAATGCGGGTTTTCTGACAACGAGACGTGGTGCCGGAGGCGGGGCGATGCTGGCCCGACCGGCGGCGCAGATCGGACTGGGCGAGGTGGTGCGGGTTCTGGAACGCGATCAACCGCTTGTCGAATGCTTTCGGGTCGATGGCGGGGCCTGCGTGATCACGCCGCAATGCCGTCTGAAAACCTTTCTTTTCGCAGCCGAAGCCGCGTTTCTGGACCGGCTCGACCATTTCACCCTGGCCGATTGCGCGCTGGATCCGCGCGGTCGGCCTGTAAAGGAGGCATTGTCGTGAAGCTGAGGCTGACCGAAACGGGCGTCGAAGTCGCCGCGGAAGACCTTGCCCCGCTTCTGGAACTGGATCCGTCCGATCTGCGCCGTCAGATGCGCGACGGAGCGGTGACAACCCGGTACGAGGTCGGCCAGGACGCGGATGCGGGCCGGTTCCGTGTCACCTTTCAATCCGCCGATTGGCGGGTCAGGTTCACATGCGCCAGCGATGGAACCGTGCTGAAACGACTGCGCAACAGGCGCGGCGGATGATGTCGTCCGGGACAGCGGCTGCATCCGAAGTCATGACAGGCTGGATCGAATTCGCCGCCGCGATCGCGGTGTTCTTTCTCAGCCATTCGCTGCCGTTGCGTCCGGCCGTCCGCGCGCGTGGCGTCGAATATCTGGGCCGCGGCGGCTTTGGCCTGCTGTATTCGGCGCTGTCGATTGCGGCGCTGGCCTGGATGATCGGCGCCGCGGGTCGCGCGCCCTTCGTGCAGCTTTGGCCGCGGCAGACCTGGCAAACCCTGGTGCCGTTGATCGCGATGGCACTGGCATGCCTGATTGCCGCCTTCTCCATCGCCCGGCCCAATCCCTTTTCCTTCGGCGGCGGGTCTTCGGGTTTCGATCCCGCCAGGCCGGGGATCGTGCGCTGGCTGCGGCACCCCATGCTGGCGGCGCTGGCATTGTGGGCTGCAAGCCACATGGTGCCCAACGGCGATCTGGCGCATGTCCTGCTTTTCGGCATATTCGCGGCCTTCGCCGTTCTGGGAATGCGCCTCGTGGACCGGCGCAAGCAGCGCCAGATGGGTGTCGCGCAGTGGGCCGCGCTGCGACGCGCGGCAGGGACCGGACCCTTCGTGCCGCGTCCTGTCTCGTCCGCCCATGCCGCGATCCGCTTTGGGATCGCGGCGGCTCTGTATGTGACGCTGATCGTGTTGCATCCGGTGGTGATAGGCGTGTCGCCTCTGCCCTGACAGGGATCGGTCTGGCCGTTTGCGCGAAAAGATGCGTTTCCGAAAGACCTGTCTGCCGCGCAGGATTGCAGAATTGCGCCCGTGGATGTCGGGTGACGCTGGTGCCGTGCGGCGGGAAGGTTGCATAGAGAATGGCAGGCGAATAAATTGACATCCATGATACCGATTTACGGCGGCCCGTGACGCCGTAGAATGACAGGGACGGTCGAGGACGGACGGAGCGACATATGCGCATGGACATTCACAACGCCGACGTCCCCGTGCTGTGTCGCGCCTGCGAAGCACGGCATCGCGGAATCTGTGGCGCGCTTGATGCGCCGGAACTGTTGCGGCTGGGTCGGACCAGCAGCAGACACGAATACGGTGCCGGAACGACCCTTGTCGCCGCCGGGGAACGCCCCGAACATTGTTCGAACATCCTCAGCGGAGTCGTGAAGCTTTCCAAGCTTCTGCCCGACGGGCGCCAGCAGGTCGTCGAGTTGCAGTTCGCGCCGGATTTTCTGGGCCGGCCGTTCGGCGGCGAAAGCGATGTCCTGGTCGAGGCGGCGACCGATGTGCGGCTGTGCTCGTTCCCGCTCGACATGCTTCAGACGATGATGGCCGGGTCGGCGGCCTTCGAGACGCGGATGCATCGCCAGGCGCTGCGTCAGCTGGACGATGCCCGCGACTGGATGATGACGCTGGGTCGCAAGAACGCGGCCGAGAAGGTGGCCTCGTTCCTGCTGATGCTTTCGCGCCATGTCCGTCCTCAGCAAGAGGGGTATTCAACCTCCTTCGCGCTGCCGATGGGGCGATCGGACATCGCCGATTTTCTCGGCCTGACGACCGAGACGGTCAGCCGCCAATTGACCAGGTTGCGAAAGGACGGCGCCATCGCGATTGAAAGAACGCGGCATGTCGAGGTTCTGGACCTGGACGAATTGAAAGAGGTCGCGGCGGGCGGAACCTAGTCGCGCCGCGACAGCGCCTGCCGGTAGAGAGGCAGGATCACGTCCCGATCGAAAGCCGAGTGCCGCATCAGCGGCCGGAACAGGCCGCGCAGGAGATAGCCGAGCTGATCGGCCTCCGCATGTCTCCGCGACCGGACGAAGCGCATGATGGCTTCGGCGACGATGGCGGCGTGATCCTCGTCCTCGACATGTTCCGCCCGCAGCCGGTCCAGCGTCGGGCCGATCGACGCTTGCCACGTCAGGATCGCCGGAAACACGTGGGTTTCTTCAAGATCCTGGCAGGCCCGCAAGGTCGGATGAAGCGCGTCGGCCAGCATCTTGGCCGCCAGCGTATCGATCCGGTCGGGAAGGTCGTCGGCCAGCGATTCCAGATCGCGGCACATCCGTTCCTGCCGCGAAATGAGAGCCTCGAAATGCTGCGAAAGGCGGTTGCGTTCCAGGGTGATGTCGATGGGCACTTGCACCCGATCGCCTCCTGCGACGACATGACGTGCGATGGCATCAGGCTATGCAATCAATCCTGCGCCAACTTGATCCAGATCAAGAAATGGTGACGACGCGGCACTAGGAGTTGATGGCCAAATCCTTGGGTCTTTCCGATGCCTGCCTCTGCCGCCCTCCATTCGACAGGTTCTCGAACCGTAACCCTGTCCGCACCGACGATCCGCTGCGGCGGCTGCGTTGCCGCGATCGAACGCGCCCTTGTCTCGCGCCCCGATGTCGATCGCGCGCGCGCCAATCTGACCCTGCGCCGGATCAGCGTCACACCCTCGCCCGCAGCGGCCGATCTGTCCGGGATTCTGGCCGCGCTGGACCGGATCGGCCATCCGGCGACCCCGATCGACGCGGCTGATCTGTTCGTCGAGGCCGGCGACCGGACCGGTCAGGCGCTGCTGCGCGCGGTCGCCGTGGCGGGGTTCGGCGCGATGAACGTGATGCTGCTGTCGGTGGCGGTCTGGTCCGGCGCGACCGGGGCGACGCGGGACAGCTTTCATCTGATCTCGGGGCTGATCGCGGTGCCGATCGTGGCCTATGCGGGGCGGTTCTTTCTCGTTTCAGCCTGGCGCGCACTGCGCCGGGGCGGCGTGAACATGGATGTGCCCATCGCGCTGGCCATCGCGCTGGCCACGACGCTGAGCCTGTACGAAACCGCGCGCGGCGGGGACCAGGTATTCTTTGACGCGGCCGTGACACTGACCTTCTTCCTGCTGATCGGTCGCTGGCTGGACCACCGGATGCGGGACCGGGCGCGCAGCGCGATGACGGGTCTGGCACGTCTTGCCGTGCGCGAGGCGGTCGAGGTTGCGCCCTCGGGCGCGACGCGCGCGGTCACGGTCGATGCCATCGTTGCGGGCATGGTCCTGCGGATCGCGCCGGGCGAGCGGATCCCGGTCGATGTCCGCATCCTTGCCGGTGCCTCCGATCTGGACCGGTCGCTCGTCACCGGAGAATCGCGTCCCGTCAGCGTGGGTGCCGGCTGCGAGGTCGAGGCCGGGGCGCTGAACCTGACCGGCCCCGTGGACGCGGTGGCCCTGCGCCCCGTCAGCGACAGTTTCCTGGCGCAGATGATGGCGATGCTGGCCACGGCCGAGGAAGGGCGCGGCCGCTATGTGCGCATCGCCGACCGCGCGGCGCGGCTTTATGCGCCGCTGATCCATCTGCTGGCGCTGGCGACGTTCATCGGCTGGATGGCCGTGACCGGCGATTGGCAGGTGGCGGCGTTCGTGGCGATCAGCGTGCTGATCGTGACCTGCCCCTGCGCGCTGGCCCTGGCCGTTCCGGTCGCCCATGTCGTCGCCGCCGGCCGGTTGATGGCCGATGGCATCCTGATGAAGGACGGATCGGCGTTGGAACGGCTGGCGCATATCGACCGCGTGGCCTGGGACAAGACCGGCACGCTGACAACCGGCGAACCGACGATCCGTGCATGGCCCGACATGGATGCCGCGTCGCGAAGGGCGGTTACGTCGCTGGCCGCACGGTCGGCGCATCCGGCGGCGCGCGCGATCGCAAGGCGCCTTGTCGCGCCCGCCATGATGTCGGCGGATGTGCCGATGGATGTGGTGGAACGCCCCGGATTCGGCGTCGAGGGTGTGATCGCCGGCCAGCGGGCGCGGCTGGGGCGGGCCGTCTGGGTCGGCGAGATCGCGGCCGATATGGCAACCGGGGACGGTCCCGCCTTTGCCTTCGACGGAGGCGCGATGCTGCGGTTTGCGCTGGACGAAGACCTGCGCGACGGCGCGGCGGATGCCGTGGCGACCCTGGCCGGGATGAACCTGGCCGGCGAGATCCTGTCCGGCGACGCGGCCCCGGCCGTGGAACGGGTCCGGCGCCTCCTGGGGCTGGGCGGGGCGCAATCGGGCATGAAGCCCGCGGACAAGATCGCCCGGCTCGACGACCTGCGCGCGCAGGGCATCCGGGTGCTGATGGTGGGCGACGGGCTGAACGACACCGCGGCGCTGGCCGCCGCACATGTGTCGATGGCGCCGGCAACGGCATCGGATGCGGGCCGGGCCGCCGCCGATCTGGTGTTCCTTCGCGACGATCTGCGCGCGGTGCCGCAGGCCGTCGGCCTTGCCCGCCGCACCGGCCGCATCGTCCGGCAGAATTTCGGCCTGGCGATCCTCTATAACAGCATCGCGGTCCCGCTGGCGGTCGCGGGCCTTGTCACGCCGCTGATCGCCGCCATCGCCATGTCGGCCTCCTCGGTCGCGGTGGTGGCCAATTCGCTGCGCCTGAACCGGCGCAGGGCGCCGATTGCGGCACCCGGTGCGGTGCTTTGCGAGGTGCCGGCATGACGATCCTCTATCTGCTGATCCCGATCACGCTGGTCATGGGTGCCATCGGCCTTGGCGCCTTCTTCTGGAGCCTTCGCAGCAGCCAATACGACGATCTGGCGGGCGATGCCGAACGCATCCTGCATGACGACGGCGACACCCCGCTTGTCCCGAACAAGGAGACCCCACGATGATAAAGCGTCTGACCATAGCCGAACGGCAGACCGCGATGCTGCTTTCGGTCCTGATCGCCCTGGCAGGCTTTGCCATGGCCGTCATCGGGCGGGGCGATCCGATGGGGGTGCATGGCTGGATCGTGCTGATCCTTGCCGGGGCGCTGTTCTTCGCTCTGGCCAGCGCGCTCTACGAACCCGAGCCGACCGAGGATCGCGCGGTCTCCTATTATGATGATCCCACCAAGGTCGGAATCCTGCTGACGCTGGTCTGGGCGGTCGCGGGCATGGGCATGGGGGTCTGGGTCGCGGCGCAACTGGCCTGGCCCGACCTGCGCTTTGACGCGGCCTGGTCCAGCTTCGGGCGCATCCGGCCGGTCCATACGTCCGGCGTGATCTTCGGCTTCGGCGGCAATGCCCTGATCGCCACCTCGTTCCACATCATGCAACGCACTAGCCGCGCGCGCATGGCAGGCCACATCTCGCCCTGGTTCGTGCTGCTGGGCTTCAATCTGTTCTGCATCATCGCGGCCACCGGCTATCTGATGGGCGTCACCCAGTCCAAGGAATACGCAGAGCCGGAATGGTATGCCGACATCTGGCTGGTGATCGTCTGGATCGTGTATTTCGTGCTCTATATCCGCACGCTGGCCCGCCGGAACGAGCCCCATATCTATGTTGCCAACTGGTATTACCTGGCCTTCATCCTGGTCGTGGCGGTGCTGCACATCGTCAACAACCTGGCCGTCCCGGCATCCTTCGGCGCAGCCAAAAGCTATTCGGCCTTTTCAGGCGTGCAGGATGCCATGACGCAATGGTGGTATGGCCATAACGCGGTGGCCTTCTTCCTGACGGCAGGCTTCCTTGGAATGCTCTACTATTTCCTGCCCAAGCGGGCCGAGCGGCCGATCTATTCCTATCGCCTGTCGATCCTGTCCTTCTGGGGGATCACCTTCTTCTATATCTGGGCGGGATCGCACCACCTGCACTATACCGCCGTTCCGGAATGGGTGCAGACGCTGGGCATGACCTTTTCGGTCATGCTGCTGGTGCCGTCCTGGGCCAGTGCCGGCAACGCGCTGATGACGCTGAACGGGGCCTGGCACAAGGTCCGGGACGACGCCACGCTGCGGTTCATGATGGTGGCGGCGGTATTCTATGGCCTGTCCACCTTCGAGGGATCGTTCATGGCGATCCGCCCGGTCAATTCGCTGTCGCATTATACCGACTGGACCGTGGGACATGTGCATGCGGGGGCGATGGGCTGGGTCGCGCTGATCACCTTCGGGTCGATCTATGCGCTTGTTCCGGTGCTGTGGCGCAAGCAGACGATGTATTCCTGGAAGCTGGTGGAATGGCACTTCTGGCTCGCCCTGGGCGGGACCGTCGTCTACGTCTTCGCGATGTGGAACAGCGGCATCACCCAGGGGCTGATGTGGCGCACCTATACCGAAAGCGGCACGCTGGCCTATTCCTTCACCGACACGCTGGTGAAGATGCACCCCTATTACATCGCGCGCGCCATAGGCGGGGCGATGTTCTTTGTGGGTGCCGTGATCGGGGCGTTCAACGTCGTGATGACGATCCGCAGCGTCGGCCATCAGGCACAGCAACTTGACTATCCCACCGGGTCGGAGGCCAACGAGCCTGCCGTTCCGGCGGCGGAGTAGACCCATGTTCAGAACACTTCTCGGACCGTTTGCCCGGTTCTTCGAATTTCACGCCAAGACCCATTACCGGGCCGAGCGGCATTCCATGGCCCTTGCCGGGGGCATCCTGCTGGCCGCAAGCATCGGCGGCTTCATCGAGATCGCGCCGCTGTTCACCATCGACGACACGGTCGAGGCCGCGCCCGACATGCGGCTTTATACGCCGCTCGAACAGGCCGGGCGCGACATCTATATCCGCGAAGGCTGCTATGCCTGCCACAGCCAGATGATCCGCACGCTTCAGGATGACGTGGACCGCTACGGCCCCTATTCGCTGGCGGCGGAAAGCAAGTACGACCACCCGATGCTGTGGGGATCGAAACGCACCGGGCCGGATCTGGCACGCGTGGGCGAGAAATATTCCGACGACTGGCAGGTGCGCCATCTGGCCGATCCCCGCGCCCTGGTGCCGGAATCGGTCATGCCGCAATACGCCTTTCTGCTCGACACCCCGCTGGAAACCGAAAGCCTTCCGGGCCGTCTGGCCGCCCTGCGGGCCGTGGGCGTGCCTTATTCCGACGCCCAGATCGCAAACGCGGCCAGCGACGCCTTCGGTCAGGCCATGCCCGACAGCGACCGCGCGGGGGGCGTTCTGGACCGCTATGGCGAGGAAACCAACCTGCGCATCTTCGATGGCCGCCGCGACCGCCTGACCGAGATGGACGCACTGGTCGCCTATCTTCAGATCCTGGGCGGCCTGACCGATCTGGCGGCCCGGGCGCAACCGGCCAGAGGAGAGAACTGATGGAACTGAGCTATGAATGGACATCGGCCTTCGCCCAGTCCTTCGGTCTGATCTACCTGATGGTCCTGTCGGTGGCGATCGCCGTCTATGCGTTCTGGCCCAGCCTGGGCAAGCGCTTCGACAAGGCCGCCAAGAGCATCCTGAACGATGAGGACGGCCCATGTCGGTAAAGGAACGCGATCCGCTGACCGGTCACCAGACGACCGGCCATGAATGGAACGGCATCACCGAACTGAACACGCGCGTGCCCCGTGCGGTCTGGTTCTTCATCGCCGTCACGCATATCTGGGCGCTGGTCTATTGGGTGCTGATGCCGGCATGGCCGTTGGTCACGACCTATACCAAGGGCCTGCTGGGCTATGACGACCGGACACGGGTCGAACGGCAACTGATGGCGGCCAATGCGCAACGCGCCGACTGGACCCAGGCGCTGGCCACGCTGCCGGCCGAGGACATCCGCCAGGATCCCGCATTGATGGCGCGGGTCGCACAGACCGCACCGGCGCTTTTCGGCGACAATTGCGCCGCCTGCCACGGGACGAATGCCGCCGGCGGGCCGGGTTTCCCCAGCCTTGTCGACGATGCCTGGCTGTGGGGCGGTGATACTGCCACGATCATGGAAACCCTGCGCGTGGGGATCAATGCGCCCCATCCCGACAGCCGCAGTTCCCAGATGCTTGCCTTCGGCGAGACCGGGATCCTGACGCGGCCGCAGATCCGCACCGTCGTGAACTACGTCCAGTCCCTGTCCGGCCGAGAAACGCAGGCCGATGCGCAGCAACTGGCCGAGGGCGCAACGATCTTTGCCGAGAACTGCGCCAGTTGTCATGGCGAGAACGCCATGGGCAACCAGGACATCGGTGCGCCGAACCTGACCGACGATTTCTGGATCTATGGCGGCGACGATGCCGCGATGTTCACGACGATCGACCTGGGCCGGCAGGGCTGGATGCCCGCCTGGGAGGGCCGGCTGACAACGGCCGAGCGCATGGCGCTGACGATCTACATCCAGGATCTTGGCGCGGAGCAAGGCAAATGACCCGCCCGCGTCTTGTCGCCTTCGGCTCTGCCGGGTTGCTGGTTGCGGGGTTTGTCGCGGCCAATGCCCATCTCGTTCTGACCGCGATCGGCTCGCAGCCCGATTGCGTCCTCGAAGCCCCACCGAAAGAAGGCGCCGCGCCCCGAGCGGCGGAACCGTCATGCTGAGCGACCGCACCGATCCGCCCCCGCCCGACAACCCCCATGCGGGGGGCGTCATCCCCAAGGTGGTTCCACCTCTCCCGCGCGAGAACCCGCACGCCCGCAACCTGCCATGGCGGACAGCCCTGCGCTGGCTTCGGGCGGGCTGGTCCGATCTGTGGACCAATCCCGTGCCCAGCCTGCTTTACGGCGCGGGTGTCTTTGCGGTTTCGCTGCTGGTGGTCCTGGCGCTGTTCCAGTTCCGCTATGAATATGCGCTGTTCCCGGCGCTGGCGGGATTCATGGTCCTGGGTCCGCTGATCGCGAACGGCCTCTACGAAAAAAGCCGCCGACGGGAGACGGGCGAAAAGATCGGGCTGGGCGGAATGATCTTCGTGCGCCCGCGTTCTGGCTATCAGGCGCTTTTCATGGGCGTCATGTTGCTGGGGCTGTTCCTCTTGTGGCTCAGGGCGGCGGTGCTGATCTATGCGCTGTTCTTCGGCATGGTGCCGTTTCCGGGCACCGATGAACTGGTCCCGATGCTGTTTCTGACCCCGACGGGCTGGGCGCTGCTTCTGACGGGCAGTGCTGTCGGCGCGCTTTTCGCGGCCTTCGCCTTCGCGATCAGCGTCTTCGCCGTGCCGATGCTGCTGACCGAACGCACGGACGCGCTGTCGGCCATGGGCATTTCCATGGCGATGGTCTGGGCCAACCTGCCCGTCATGTTGGCCTGGGGCGCGATCGTGCTGGGGCTTTTCCTGGTCTCGATCGCAACGGCGTTCGTGGGACTGATCGTGGTCTTTCCGATGCTTGGTCACGCGACATGGCACGCCTACCGCGCCATCCGTCCCGTTGATCGCCAGCAGGGCGATGCCGAACGCATGTTCATCCGTCCGGCCTAGCGGGATCATGGTCTGCCGATCTGCACGGACGGGCCTTGCGTTTCAGTGCGGCGAAAACGATGGCTATCGCTGCCTGCGCCGGTGTCCGGCCCCGACAGCATCAGGCCGGCTTCACGCGATCTCGTCGCGTGCCCGCCCGCCGGCCCGGCCGCAGATTGCGCTCGGCAGCCCTGCCGATCGCTGGCCGGTCGGGGCCGGTTCGCCTAGCGCAGCGTGACAAGGACCGAGGCCGTCTTGTCTCGCAGCCTTGCGTCAAGCCGGATGGTGCCGGTCTCGCCAGTCGGGCGCAGCCAGGAGCCGGTGCTGCCGCCTTGCAGCACCGGGCAGGCCGGACCGATCAACCGGGCCGGACCGGCGAGGTCCAGAAAGACCGGCTCGTTCAGGAAATGCAGCCGGTTGCCAGCCTGATCCAGCGCGCGGACGATCACCCGGATCTCGTCGCTGGGATCGGCGGCGGCTTCGGTCACGTCCGCGGCCAGAACCAGCCGGTCGAACACCGCTCCTGCGGGAAAGTGACGTTCGGCCACCAGCTCGCCGTCGCGATAGCCGCGCAAAAGGCCCGAATGCCAGCTTTCGCCCCAATCGCCCAGTTCCTCGGCCGAGAAATGGCGGTGGTCGATGATCACCGGCGGGTGGGGCAGATGCGGGAACCGCTCGCGGTCGGGGCTGACACGCCTGGTCACGCGGGCATGGGACAATTCCACCTCGTCGCAATTCGTCAGCACGATCAGCGGCAGAACGCCGCCGATATTGCGCTCGCCGCGCGCCCAGACGGTGACGGGCTCCATCACGATGCCGTCCCCGGGGTCGCGCTGGCTGGCATAGGCATGGGCGGCGAATTTCGGCTCGCGGAAGATCGTCATCACGCCGTGATGGCAGATCCGGTCGCCGGCACCGAAATCCTTGTGGGTATTGTAATCGAACATGCACCAGCCGATGCAGCCGGCCAGTCCCGCGGCCGGGTCGTGAGCCGCATCCAGCACCTCGAGATGGCGCAGGACGTGTTCGTGCTGGCGATGTTCGGGATCGCCCGCCTTGGTCGGAAACATGTGCCCGTTATATTCGGTCACCAGATAGGGCACTCGGGCGGGCAGGCCGGTGACCTCCTGCTGATCGCGCAGCGCGGTGCGCGGCCGGTTCGAAAAGGGCGTCTCGAAATCGCCGAGGATGAAATCATTCATCGTATAGACGTCTTCCAGAAGCTGGCTGTCGGGGATGCAGCGAACGCCGCCGGTCGGCCGGGTCGGGTCCAGATCGCGCGCCAGCGCGTTGGTGCGGCGATAGAAATCCTCTGCATCAGGGCTTTCGTTGATGCGTACGCCCCAGATCACGATCGAGGGATGGTTCCAGTCGCGCCTGATCATCCTTTCCACGTTCAGCACCGATTCATCCTGCCAGCCGGGCCCGCCGATATGCTGCCAGCCGGGAATTTCCTCGAAGACCATCAGCCCGATTTCGTCGCAGCGGTCCAGGAACCACGGGCTTTGCGGGTAGTGCGAGGTGCGCGCGATGTTGCAGGCCAGATCGAAGCGCAGGATTTCGGCGTCGCGCTGCTGGCTGCGCCTGCCCTGCGCGTAGCCGGAATAGGGAAAGCTCTGATGCCGGTTCAGTCCGCGCAGGATGACGCGCGCGCCGTTCAGAAAGAACCCCTCGGGCGTGAAGCGCGCGTCGCGAAAGCCGAAGCGTTGGCTGAGGCGGTCGCCGCTGTCGGGCAGGGACAGCGTCAGCGTGTAAAGCGCGGGCGTATCGGGCGACCACAGCGTGATGCCTTCCAGCCCCGCAAGGCGGATCTCGCCCTGGCCGGTGGCATGCGCGATCTGGCGGCCGGACGCGTCCGACAGCACCGCCTCCACCGGGCCCGGCTGCGTGACCTCGATCCGGGCAAGGACCGTCTTGCCGTCGGCCAGCACCTCGGGCGTCTCGATCTTGACGGCGGCGATGTGGCGTTCGGGCAGCACCTCCAGCCAGACATCGCGATAGATCCCGGCATAGGTGAGATAGTCGATGCGCCCGCCGAAAGGCGGGATTTCCGGATTTTCCGATCCGTCGATTCGCACCGTCACCAAGGCTGAGCCGCCATCGAAACAGCCGGTCAGATCGACGGTGAAGGGCGTATAGCCGTCGCGGTGCCGCGCGACCCGCACCCCGTTCACCCAGGCCGTGGCATCGGCCATCGCCGCGTCGAAGCGCAGCCTGACGATCCGGCCCTGCCAGGCCGGTTCCCAGGCGATCTGGCGCTGATAGGTGAAGGGGCGCTGAAAATCGCCCTCGTCGAAATAGTTCAGCGGAAGATCGGCGGCGTTGTGGGGCAGGGTGACCGGTGTGCCCGCCATCGACGCCGCGATATGGGCCTTGTCGAACCCGGGCGCAAAGCGCCAGCCGGCGTTCAGGGTGCGGATCTCTCTCATGCCTACCACTCCGCGAAACTG
Organism: Paracoccus sp. L-17; assembly: GCF_056857655.1. Taxonomy (NCBI): domain Bacteria; kingdom Pseudomonadati; phylum Pseudomonadota; class Alphaproteobacteria; order Rhodobacterales; family Paracoccaceae; genus Paracoccus; species Paracoccus sp. L-17. The sequence continues at coordinate 200,340 of NZ_JBSXNM010000035.1, read as the reverse complement.
CCATCGGCGTGGCGCCAGATCGGATTGCGCCAGCGATGCCCCCCGGCCGCTTCCTGCCGGACCCGGTCTTCGTTGACCTCGATGCCCAGGCCGGGGCCGTCGGGGATGGCGACGAAGCCGTCGCGATAGTCGAAGACGCCGGGATTCGTCAAATAATCCAGCAAATCCGATCCCTTGTTGTAGTGGATGCCCAGCGATTGTTCCTGGATGAAGGCGTTGTAGCAGACCGCATCCAGTTGCAGATTTGCGGCCAGCGCGATCGGCCCCAGCGGACAATGCAGCGCCAGCGCCACGTCATGCGCTTCGGCCATGGCGGCAATCCGGTAGGTTTCGGTGATGCCGCCCGAATGGCTGGGATCGGGCTGGATGATGTCCACATAGCCGCCATGCAGGATCTGCTTGAAGTCCCAGCGGCTGTAAAGCCGTTCGCCAAGCGCGATCGGGGTTGCGCAATGATTGGCGATCTCGCGCAGCGCTTCGGCATGTTCGCTGAGCACGGGTTCCTCGATGAACATCAGATTGAAGGGCGCCAGCTCGCGTGCAAGCTGCTTGGCCATGGGGCGATGGACGCGACCGTGAAAATCCACGCCGATGCCGAAATCGGGGCCCATCTCGTCGCGGATCGCCTGCACGCGGGCCAGAACGGCGTCGATCCTGGCATGGCTGTCGATGAACTGCATCTCTTCGGTGCCGTTCATCTTGACCGCGGTAAAGCCGCGATCGCCGCATTCGCGCGCCATGCGCGCGGTGTCGCCCGGCCGGTCTCCGCCGATCCAGCTATAGACCCGGATCCGGTCGCGCTGCCGCCCGCCCAGCAGCGCGTGGACCGGCACCCCAAGTGCCTTGCCCTTGATGTCCCACAGCGCCTGGTCGATCCCGGCGATGGCCGACATGTGGATGCCGCCGCCGCGATAGAAGCCGCCGCGATACATCACCGTCCAGTGGTCCTGGATATGGCCCGGATCGCGGCCGATCAGATAGTCGGACAATTCCTCGACGCAGGCGGCGACGGTGGCGGCGCGGCCTTCCAGCACCGGTTCACCCCAGCCCGAAATCCCTTCATCGGTGCAGATCTTCACAAAGCACCAGCGCGGCGGCACGATGAATGTCTCGATGGTGGTGATTTTCATGAAAGCCTCGCGGTGAAATCCAGCCGGATGGTGTTGGTATAGATCTGTCCCGGCCGCAGGATGGCGTCGGGAAAGTCGTTGCGGTTGGGCGCGTCGGGCCAGGCCTGCGGCTCCAGGCACAGGGCCTCGGCGGCGGGCAATCGGGCCAGAAAGACCTGCAAGCCCGGCTGGTCGGTCGAAAGCCGCATCGCCCGCCCCGAGGCGCGATCCTCCAGCCACGCCACCGGGCGCAGGCCCGGCCCGTGATCGAGGCAGAGGCAATGGTCCAGGCCCGGCTCGTCCGGTCCGGGCAGCGGGCGAAAATCGCGAAAGTCGAAGCGGGTGCCCGCGACGGGCCGGGCCGCGCCTTTGGGGATCAGCGCCGCATCCACGGGCAGATAGCGTTTGGCGGCGACGCGCAGCCGGTGGTCCCGGACCGGCCCGCCGCCCGCGAGGTTGAAGAACCCGTGCGAGGTCAGCGAAACCGGGCATGGGACGGTGACCGTCGCGCGATAGGTCACCGTCAGGCTGCCGGGATCGTCCAGCGCAAAGTCCGCCCGTGCCTGCAACGCGCCCGGAAAGCCCTGATCGCCGTCCGGGCTGTCGAGACCCAGAACGACCGAGCGCGGGCCGCGATCCAGGACCTGCCAGTCGCGCCGGTCGAAACCCTCGGCGCCGCCATGCAGCGTATTCGCGCCCTCGTTCGCGTCCAGCCTAACCTGCCGGCCGTCCAGCATGAAGCCGGCGCCGCCGATGCGATTGGCATAGCGGCCGATGCTGCTGCCCCGGAACAGGCGTTCCCCGCGGTGATCGGCCGGCCGGGGTGGGCCGATCAGCACCTCGCCGGGATGGCCGTCCGGGCCCGGAACGCGCAGGCTGGCCAGCGTCGCGCCATGGGGCAGGATCGTCGCGGAAAGGCCCGAGGGCAACGCAATGGTGCAGGCCGGTTCAGCCATGCCCGGTCTCGTCGAAGGGTGCGACGAGGCGGCGTCTGCCACAGAGGAACGCATCCGCGACCAGCCGCAGCGGAGCCAGATCGACCGCGCTTCTGCCAGCGGCGACAAGGTCGCGAAAGCCCTCGTAGAGCCGGCGATATTCCACGTCCTCGCCGCCGATGGCCGGCTTTCCGTCGGCCTCGAAGACCGCGCCGCCGTCACGCAGGCAGGCGGTGCCGTTCGTGGTCTCGAAGCCGATCTGCCAGGTTTCCCCGCCTTGTTCGCGCCAGTCGAACTCGGCATCGATCGCAACCGCTCCGGCGGACAGCGCAAGCTGCGCCGCGATCGGGGTCTGGCGGCCCTCGGGAATGTCCAGGCCGGCCGCGCGCAGGATCACCGGGTCTGCCATCAACGTCGTCAGCAGCGACAGCGCGTTGATGCCGGGATCGAAGACGCCCAGCCCCCCCGGCTGCCAGATCCAGTCCTGACCGGGATGCCATTTGCGCACATCCTCTCGCCAGTCGATGCGGACCTGCCGCACCTTGCGGACCGACAGCCAGCGGCGCGCGGCGTCCACCGCACGACCCTCGCGGCTGTGCCAGGTGGCGAAGATCGTCAGCCCGCGCCGTCCGGCCTCGTCGCGCAGGATCTCGGCCTCGGTCAGGGTCGCGGCAGGGGGTTTTTCCAGCATCAGATGCCGCCCCGCGCGCAGGACCTGCATCGCCTGATCGAACCGTCCCTGTGGCGGCGTGCACAACGACACCGCCGCAAGGCCGGGTTCGGCCGCCAGCATCGCGGCCAGATCGGGGTAGGAGGGGCAATCCGGCAGGCTGGCGTTGCGGCTGGCGATGGCGGCCAGATGCACGCCGCCGGTCGCGGCGATGGCGGGCAGGTGCTGGGCACGGGCAATGGCGCCCAGTCCGACAAGACCGATGGCCAGCGACATCAGCGCAGCCGCTGACCGGTCTGGGCATCGAAGATCAGCGCGCAGGCGGGATCGAAGCCCGCGCCGATCGCGTCGCCGATCCGGACGGCGACCTTGTCGCGATCCTCGATGACCAGTTTTTCGCCGTTCTCGGCCGAGGCATGGACGTAGGAGACGCCGCCAAGCGCCTCGACCATGTCGACGCTCAGGCTGTCGCCGCCGTCGATCTTCAGGAATTCCGGGCGCAGGCCGACCGTTACCGCGGTCCCCTCGGCCGGCAGAGCGACAGGGCTGGGGATGCTGCGGCGCATGGTCGGGATCGCGATCTCGCCGTCCTTGACCCGCCCTTCCATGAAATTCATCGAGGGCGAGCCGATGAAACCCGCCACGAAGCGGTTGTCGGGATCATCATACAGGTCCATCGGCCGGCCGACCTGTTCGATATTGCCCGCGCGCAGGACGACGATCTTGTCGGCCATCGTCATCGCCTCGACCTGGTCATGGGTGACATAGATCATCGTCGCGCCGATCTCGCGGTGCAGGCGGGCGATCTCGGCCCGCATCTCGACGCGCAATTCGGCATCCAGGTTCGACAGCGGCTCGTCGAACAGGAACACCTCGGGGCCGCGGGTGATGGCCCGGCCGATGGCGACGCGCTGACGCTGGCCGCCCGACAAGGCCGCAGGCTTGCGATCCAGCAGCGGTTCCAGCTTCAAGATCTGCGCCGCCTCCTGCACCTTGGCGGCGATCTCGGTCCGCGGATGGCCGTTCATCTTCAGCCCGAAACCCATGTTTTCGGCCACTGTCATGTGCGGATAGAGGGCATAGGTCTGAAACACCATTGCGATGCCGCGATCGGCCGGCTCGGCGCCGGTCACGTCGCGTCCGCCGATGCGGATCGCACCACCCGTCGTCTCTTCCAGCCCGGCGATCATCCGCAGCAGCGTGGACTTGCCACAGCCCGAAGGGCCGACGAAGACGCAGAACTCGCCCGGCTCGACCTGCAGATCGACGCCGTGGATGACCTCGGCATCGCCGAATTTCTTGACGATCTTTTCCAGTCCGACTCCGCTCACGGGGTCCGTCCTCCCTTGTTCCGCGAACCCGCCTTCAGCCGGGCCGCTTCTGTTCCGGAAAGCGCCAGTCGCTGGCGGCTTTCGCAATCTTGTCCGCCGTGTCCAGGATCAGCGGGACGTGGCGTTCCAGCCGGTCATGTTCGGCGCGCTGGCCCGAGGTGATCGACAGCGCGCCCAGCACCCGGCCCTGCGGCGACAGGATCGGCGCGGCGATACAGCGGATGCCGGGTTCGTGTTCCTCGTTGTCCCAGGCGATGCCGCATGCGCGGATGTCGCGCAGCTCGGCGCAGAGGCTTTCGGCATTCCTGTGCGTCTTGTCGGTGAAGCGGTGAAAGCTTTGCCGGGCCAGCGCGTCCCGCAGGGCGGGTTCGGGCAGAAAGGCCAGCATCGCCTTGCCGACGCCGGTGCAATAGGCCGGCCCGACCTTGCCCGATTGCGAGAACATCTCGACCGGGCGGGCGGCGTTGCGTTTGTCCACATACAGCACCATGCCCTGATCCAGCTGCGCCAGATGCAGCGTCTCGCCGGTAAGATGCGAAAGCTGGTCCAGATGGCACGCCGCGATCGGCGCCAGCGCGCTTTGCGACCAGGCCGCATGAGCCAGCCGCACCAGGCGCAGGCCCGGCGCATAGGTCTGGCGATCGGCATCGAAGGCCAGCATCCCCTGCTTCGTCAGGGTCCGGAGAAAGCGGTACAGCGTGGCCTTGGGCAGGCCGGATACGGGCAGCAATTCGGCAAAGCGCACCGGCCGGCCGAATTCGGCCACGCGATCCAGCACCGCCAGCGTGCGCCCGACCGTGCCGTCCGTGCTGTCGGGCGCCGCAATCGCCTTGTTCATGACTCCTCCTCAGGGCTGTTGACAGGATGAGAGATTCGCGGCAGCATTTCAATATGTAAAATCAAGTTCCAGCATGTGAGACAAGATGCTGGCTGTTTTACCGGCGAAAATGGGGAGGAGACCCGAATGACGATGCCAAGAACCACCGCGCTGACGGCGCTGATGGCCGCGCTTGCCTTGCCCGCCATGGCCCAGCAACGCGATCTGACCCTGTTCACCGATGCCTCCGATCCGGCACCCAAGGCCGCCTTCGAGCAACTGGTAAAGGGGTTCGAGGAGGAAAACCCCGATGTGAAGGTCACGGTCAACACCTTCGATCACGAAGGCTACAAGACCGCGATCCGCAACTTCCTGACCGCCGACAGCCCGGATCTGGCCAACTGGTATGCAGGCAACCGCATGGCGCCCTTCGTCAATGCCGGACAGTTCACCGATGTCTCGGATGTCTGGGAGGAGAACGGGCTGAAGGAATCGCTGGCGCCGGCGCTGTCGTCGATGACCATCGACGACAAGCAATGGGGCGTGCCCTACACCTATTACCAGTGGGGCATCTACTACAACAAGGATGTCTACAAGCAGGCCGGCGTCGAGGTGCCCAAGACCTGGGACGACTTCATCGCGAATTGCGAGAAGTTCAAGGAAGTCGGCGTCGATTGCCTGACCACCGGGACCAAGGCGCTGTGGCCCGCCGCCGGAATCTTCGACTATCTCAACCTGCGCACGAACGGCTACGATTTCCACATGCAGCTGACCAACGGCGAGATTCCCTGGACCGACGACCGCGTGCGCAAGGTCTTTGCCGAATGGGCCAGGGTTTTGCCCTATACCACGCCCAACGTCGCCGCGATCGATTGGCAGGACGCGGTGTCCAACATCGTGCAGGGCAAGGCCGCGAACTACGTCATGGGCAATTTCGCCGTCGCCACCTTCCGCGATGGCGGGATGACGGACGAGACGCTGGGCTTCATGGACTTTCCCGAGATCACGCCGGGCATCCCGCGTGCCGAAGAGGCGCCGACGGACACGATCCACATCCCGGCAGGCGCCAAGAACGTCGAGGATGCCAAGAAATTCCTGGCCTATGTGGCGCGCGCCGATGTGCAGACCGCGATGAACGAAACGCTGGGCCAGTTGCCGATCAACGTCAATTCGACCGTGGGGGACGATCCGTTCCTGAAACAGGGCTTCGAGGTGCTGTCCACCGCCGAGGGCGGCATCGCCCAGTTCTTCGACCGCGACGCGCCAGCGCAGATGGCCAAGGCCGGGATGGAGGGATTCCAGGAATTCATGGCCTATCCCGACCGTCTGGACGCGATCCTGGAACGGCTCGAATCGGTCCGCCAGCGCGTCTACAAGAACTGATCCTGCGCGTGGCGGGCGGTTCCCGGAACCGGGTGCCGCCCGCCTTTCCCCCCTTCCTGATCCGAGGAGTGCGACGATGACCGTCTCGCCCGCCGCCGCGCTGCCGCCAAATGGCCCGCCCGCGCCGCGCCGCCGCAGGCTGGGGCGCAAGCTGGCGCCCTGGCTGTTCCTGGCCCCCGGCGCGATCATGTTCCTGGTCTATGTCATCATCCCGATCGGCCAGTCGATCCGGATCTCGTTCTTCGACTGGGACGGGCTCAGCCCGAAGGTCTGGACGGGACTTTCCAACTATGCCGAGCTGTGGGGCGATCCGGCCTTCTACACCAGCCTCAAGAACAACGTGATCTGGCTGGTCCTGTACATGCTGGCGATCCCGGCCGGCCTGGCCATTGCGCTGTTTCTGAACCAGACCGTGCGCGGCATCCGCATCTACAAATCGCTGTTCTTCTTTCCCTTCGTGATTTCGCAGGTCGTGGTCGGCCTGATCTTCTCGTGGTTCTACGCGCCCGGTTTCGGGCTGTTCTTCGAGATGACGAAATGGTTCGGCGGCGAGGGCGTGGCGGTGCTTGCCAACCCCGATACCGTGACCTACGGCATCATCGCCGCAGGTCTTTGGCCGCAGATCGCCTATTGCATGATCCTGTATCTGACCGGCCTGAACGCGGTCGCCCCCGACCAGATCGAGGCCGCCCGGCTGGACGGCGCCAAGGGGCTGAAGATGCTGTGGTACGTGGTGCTGCCGCAGCTTCGGCCAGCGACCTTCATCGCCGTCGTGGTGACCGTCATCGGCGCCCTGCGCAGCTTCGATCTGGTGTCGATCATGACTGATGGCGGACCGTTCGGATCGTCGCGGGTGCTGTCCTTCTACATGTATGAACAGGCGCTGTCGGAATACGGCTATCGCATGGGATACGGCGCGGCCATCGCGGTGGTCCTGTTCGCGATCATGATGATCTTCATCTCGGGCTTCATCTGGAAGATGTGGCGCGACGAAAAGGGGCTTTGAGATGTTTCCCAGACCCGTCCAGTCCATGAGCCCGGCCGCGCGGACCACCTACCAGATCGCATTGCCGGTGATGCTGATCCTGTGGCTTCTGCCGCTGCTGGGCGTGGCCCTGACCTCGGTCCGTCCCTCAAGCGATCTGGCGCAGGGCAATTATTTCGGGGTGCCGTCCTACCTGGCGTTTTCGAACTATCTCGACGTGTTCCGCAATTCGCCCTTCGCCAGCTACATGCTGAATTCTTTCCGGGTGACGATCCCGACGGTGATCGGGGCGGTGGCGCTGTCCTGCCTGACCGGCTATGCGCTGGCGGTCTACAGGTTCAGGGGCAACCTGATCGTCTTCTTCCTCTTCGTGGCGGGCAATTTCGTGCCCTTCCAGATCCTGATGGTTCCGGTGCGCGACCTGACGGTGACGATGGGATTATACAATACCATTACCGGGCTGGCGCTGTTCCACATTGCCTTCCAGACCGGGTTCTGCACGCTGTTCATGCGCAATTTCATCAAGGCGCTGCCGCGCGAACTGATCGAGGCCGCCCGCGTCGAGGGCGTCAGCGAATGGCAGATCTTCTGGCATGTCGTGCTGCCGCTGGTGCGGCCCGCCATCGCGGCCCTGTCGGTGCTGGTCTTCACCTTCATCTGGAACGATTATTTCTGGGCAACGGTGCTGACGACCGGGGCCGGCACGCAGCCGATCACCGCCGGACTGCAATCGCTGAACGGGCAATGGGTGGCGGCCTGGCAACTGGTTTCGGCCGGATCGATCCTGGCCGCATTGCCGCCGGTGGCGATGTTCTTTCTGATGCAGAAACACTTCATCGCGGGGCTGACGCTGGGGGCGGTGAAGTAATGATCCGAACCTGGTCGCTGGACGATGCGCGGCAAAGCCTGGTCCTGGCCAGCCGCGACGCCCGCCTGCCCGAGATCGTCTATTGGGGCGCGCCCCTGCCGCCGGACGAGGATCTGGCGGCGCTGGCCCGCTCGGGGTTGGCCGATGTCACCGGCGGGATGCTGGATCGGCTGCCCGAATTGTCGATCTGCCCGGAAGCCTCGCAAAGCTTCCCGGGCGAGCCGGGGCTGATCGCGCGCGATCTGCAGGGCCGCCCGCTGCGCCCCGCCTTCCGCCTTCAGGGCGACGAGACGGCCGAAGGGCGGCTGGCGCTGTCCTATCGTTGCGCGGCCACCGGCATCGGCTATCGCGCCAGCTTTGCGCTGGACGCGGATACAGGTCTGGTCGCGGCGCAGGCCGAAATCGACAGCGATCGGCCGATCATCCTGCACTGGCTGGCCGCGCCGGTCTTTCCGGGCCCGCAACTGGCCGACGAGATGCTGGAAATTTCCGGCCGCTGGTGCGGCGAATTCCAGATCGCGACGTCAGCCTGGCGCCCCGGCCAGCGCGTGCGCGACAATCATACCGGCCGCACCGGGCACGAACATTTCCCCGGCCTGATCCTGCCCGACCGCGGCGCCGCCAAGACCACGGGCGAGACCCGCGCCTTCCATTACGCCTGGTCGGGCGGGCACCGGATGCTGGCCGAGGAATTGCCAGACGGCCGCCGCCAGATCCAGTTCGGCCACGCTTCGGGCGCCGAGCCGGGGCCGGGACGGCATTTTCGCACCGCGACGCTTTACGCGGCCTTTTCGGATCAGGGCTCGAACGGCTGCGCGGTGGCGTTCCAGCGGTATCTGCGCGCCCGCGCGCCGCAGGCCCGCCCGCGCCCGGTCCACTATAATTGCTGGGAGGCAGTCTATTTCGATCACGATCTGGCCGCGCTGAAAGACATCGCCAGCCGCGCCGCCGCGCTTGGCGCGGAACGATTCGTGCTGGATGACGGCTGGTTCGGCCGGCGCGACGACGACACGACCAGCCTCGGAGACTGGCAGGTCGATCCGCGCAAGTATCCCGACGGGCTGGGTCCGCTGATCGCGCATGTGCGCGGGCTGGGCATGGATTTCGGCCTCTGGTTCGAACCCGAGATGGCCAACCGCGACAGCGAACTGGCGCGCGCCCATCCCGACTGGATCCTCGGGGCCGGGGATCAGATCGAGGGCCGCGGCCAATGCGTGCTGGACCTGTCGCGGCCCGTGGTCCGCGACCATCTTTTCGCAGCCGTCGACGCCGTTCTTTCGGCTCACGCGATCGGCTATGTGAAATGGGATCATAACCGGGTGCTGCCGCATACGGACGCGGCGCAGGCGCGCGGACTTTATGACGTGCTGGACCGGCTGCGTGCGGCCCATCCGGGCGTCGAATTCGAAAGCTGCGCCTCGGGCGGGGGGCGGATCGATTTCGGCATTCTCGAACGCGCCGCACGGGTCTGGCTGTCGGACAGCAATGACGCGCTGGAACGGCTGCGCATCCAGCACGACGCAGCGCTGTTCCTGCCCGCCTGCGTCACCGGCAGCCATGTCGGCCCCCGCATCTGCCACACGTCGGGGCGCGAGATCGACATCCACACCCGCGCCTGGACCGCGGCCCAGCGGCACATGGGATTCGAGATGGACCCGCGCGAACTGACCGATGACGAGGCGCGGGTGCTGCGCGACGTGACCGCGTGGTGGAAGGCGGGTCGCGACTGGCGGATGGAGGCCGATATCCTGCGGCTGGACAGCGCCGATCCGGCCGTTCTGGCCGAAATGCAACTGGCCCGCGACGGCCGCCGCTTCGTGGCCTTCGCCGCGCAGATGGCCAGTTCGGCGCCGATCCTGCCCCGGCCGCTGCGGCTTGCCGGGCTGCAGCCGGATGCCCGCTATCGGCTACGCTTGCTTGATACCGGGCAGGGCACGCGGCTTTCGCGCGGGCTGCCGGCGCTGAAGGCCGGGCCGGTCACGGCCAGCGGTCAGGCGCTGATGCGGCGCGGCGTCACCCTGCCATGGACCTTTCCACAGCGGATCCGGGTGATCGAAGGAGAAAGGGCATGAGCCACGCCAACCCCGACTGGATCGCCGCCGATTGGGGCACGACGCATCTGCGGCTGTGGGCCATGAATGGCGACCGGGTGCTGGATCGCCGTGTCTCGGATCAGGGGATGGGCCGTCTGGCGCCCTCGGAATTCGGCCCGGTGCTGGAATCGGCGCTGCGGGGATGGGGGGTGGCCCCGGTCGTCGCCTGCGGCATGGTCGGCGCGCGCCAGGGCTGGTTCGAGGCGCCCTATACGCCGGTGCCCTGTCCGGCGCGGCCGCGGCTGGTCAGGGTGCCGGGGCACGCCGCGCGGCCGGTCTTCATCGCCTGCGGCCTGCGTCAGGACAGCCCGCCCGACGTGATGCGCGGCGAGGAAACCCAGATTGCCGGCCTGAGCCTGCGCGATCCGGATTTCGACGGCGCGGTCTGCCTGCCGGGGACCCATACCAAATGGGTCACGATTGCGGGCGGGCGCGTTGCCTGTTTCCGCAGCTGCATGACCGGCGAGATCTTCGATCTGCTCGCCCATCGTTCGATCCTGCGGCACATGCTGGGCGCGGGAGGTGACGACATGGCCGCCTTCGACGCGGCCTGTCAGGCGGCGCTGACCGATCCGGCCGCGGCCTATGGCGCGCTGTTCGGTCTGCGGGCCGGGGCATTGCTGAACGATCTCGCCCCCGCGACCGCTGCCTCGCGTCTGTCCGGGCTGCTGATCGGCTGGGAACTGGCCGCGACGCGCGATCTGTGGGCGGGCCGAACGGTGGCGCTGATCGGCAGCCGCGTGCTCAGCCCCCTTTATGCCCGGGCGCTGGCGACCCGCGGGATCGCCGCCACCGTCCATGACGCCGAATATCTGACCCTCGCCGGGCTTTTTGCCGCGCGCCACAGCCTGGAAATTTCCCATGACACCGGAGCCCAGCCATGAGCCGCCCCCTGATCGCCATCCTGCGCGGAATCACCCCGACCGAGGCGCTGCCCGTGGCCGGGGCACTGATCGAGGCGGGCGTGACCCGGATCGAGGTGCCGCTGAACTCGCCCGAACCGCTGGACAGCATCGCCCGCATGGTCACGGCCTACGGGTCGGATGCGCTGATCGGCGCGGGCACGGTGCTGACCCCCGGTCAGGTGCGCGAGGTGGCCGCGACCGGCGCGCGGCTGATCGTCTCGCCCAATTGCGATCCGGCGGTGATCGCGGCCAGCAAGGCCGCCGGGATGGACAGCTTTCCCGGCGTGATGACCCCGACCGAGGCTTTTGCCGCGCTGGCCGCAGGGGCGGACGGTCTGAAGCTGTTTCCCGGCGAACTGATCGGCCCGGCGGGACTGCGCGCAATGCGCGCCGTGCTGCCGCCGGAGGTGCCGCTGTTCGCGGTGGGCGGCGTCTCGGCCGACAACATGGCCGATTGGCACCGCGCCGGTGCCGCCGGATACGGGATCGGATCGGCGCTCTACAAGCCCGGCGACAGCGCCGCGACCGTCGCCGCGAGGGCGCGCGAGCTGATAGCCCGCTTTGACGGGGCGTGCGCGGCATGACGGCGGGGATCCTTGATGGCCGCGCCTGTTTTCTGGGCGAAGGACCTTTGTGGCACCCGCTGCGCGGTCAGCTGTTCTGGTTCGACATCCTCGACGGACGGCTGCTCAGCCGCGACGCGCAGGGCGCGCGGGAATGGCCGATCGGCCAGATGGCCGCCGCCGCCGCCTGGGTCGATGCCGACACGCTGGCGATTTCAACCGAGACCGGGCTGCGGCTTTTCGACATCGCCAGCGGCGCGCACGAGCCGCTGGCCGGAATCGAGGCCGACAACGCTGCGACGCGCTGCAATGACGGACGGGCCGATCCGATGGGCGGGTTCTGGGTCTCGACCATGGGCAAGCGGGCCGAACCGGGGGCGGGGGCGATCTATCGCTATTACCGGGGGGCGGTCGCGCCGCTGTTCACCGCGATCACCATCCCCAATGCGATCTGTTTCGCCCCGGATGGACGCCGCGCCTATTTCGCCGATACCCCGACCGGCCGGATCATGACGGTCGCGCTGGATGCGCAGGGCTGGCCCGATGGCGCGCCCGAAGTCTTCGCCGATCTTGCCGCGGAAGGACTGAACCCCGACGGCGCCCAGACCGATGCCCAGGGCGGGGTCTGGAACGCGCAGTGGGGCGCCGGGCGCGTGGCCCGCTATCGCCCCGATGGCAGCTTCGATCGGGCCATCGCGGTGGGCGGGCGGCACGCATCCTGTCCCGCGTTCGGCGGGCCGGATTTCGCGACCCTGTTCGTCACCACCGCGCGGCAGGGAATCGAGGCACCGGATGCGGGGCAGGGCTGTGTCTATCAGGCGCCCGCCGGAATCGCAGGCCGCGCCGAGCCCGCACTGCTGCTGGGCCGCTGATCGCCGCGCGGGGCGTCGTCCGATCGGGCCGTGGCAATCGCAGCCGGTCCCGGTCCGGCGCGCCGCCTGCAACAGGAACCGGTCCGGCAGGTGCTGCGCAGGATCGGTTGCCACGGCATCCAGGCAGGCACCGGCACGACATCCGGCGACGGCATCGGCTGGTCCGTCCTGTCCGCCCGCGCGATCAGGGCCGGTCGGTCACGGCCCGGCCTCGAACCAGTCCAGCATCGCCGTCGCCCAGCCCTTCGGCACCACATGGCCGCCCGGATGCAGCGCGAGGACCAGCGATGCGCCGGGCGCGCAATCGCTCCACCGCCGGATCTGGAACGACGGATCGCCCGCGAAACCGTCGGGCTGGCTGCGCGGGCAGCGGTTCGCCGCGCGCCAGATCGCCATGGCGGCGAAGACATCGCCCTGCACCGCCGTGCCGCCACCGACCGCGCGACCCTCCAGCGGGACGGTGCCGTCGCGCCAGCCATGGGTGTGGAACAGCCGCACCGGACCGGCGCAGGCGCGCGGCATCGGTCGCCAGAAACTGCCGCCGACCGGGGCATAGGCGGCGAAACTGCCGGGCGTGTCGCAGGCCACGTAACTGACCATCGAGCCGCCGACCGAAAATCCCGCGAGAACCATCCGCGCCCGGTTCAGGCCCTGGCGGCGGGCGGCATCGTTGGCCACGGCGCGCAGGAACGCGCCCTCGTCACGGCCAGCCGCGCGCCCCTGGCGCGGAAACAGCCATTGCCGCCCGTCGCGCCCCTCGCGCGGGCTGCCATCCGGGGCGATCACCGCATAGCCACGCCCGGTCAGCTCGCGAACCACCCCGGACATGGCCAGGATCCCGGATCCGTCACTGCCCCAGCCATGCAGCATCACCACCGCCGGCCAGCCACCGGGCGGCGCCTCGCCCCCGGGCAGGACCAGATGATAGCTGCCTGAAACCGCGCCCGCCTGAACCTGGCAGGCCGCCTTCCGGTCGGCGCATCCGGCCCGCGCCAGACCCGGCAGCGCCAGCGCCAGCATCACCAGCGAAATCAGCAGCCCGATCTGCCGCCGGATCATGGCCGCGCCGCCGCGATAGCGGCGCCGGCGCCATGCCCGCCGGCCTGAACCCTGGCCGGCGCGGTCTTCCCCGCCGGCTGCCGCCAGGGCTGCCGCTTCAGATAGCCGACGAAATAGGCGATGGCGGTGATGATCGCGGCCCCCAGCAGGTTGACCAGCGCCACGCTGGCCAGGTTCCGGCCCAGCAGATCCAGCATCACCCCCAGCAGCCGCGCCAGCACCATCGACGACATGAACACCGCCAGCGATTGCTGCCCGACCTTGCGCACGACGCCGACGATCCCGTTTCGGAACCGCCCGCCAGACAGCCTTGCGCCGCCCGGCCCGGCCGCGATCCAGGCCAGATAGGCCAGCGCCAGGAAATGGACATAGCGCAGCAGCCCGAAATGGGTCTTGTCGATCAGGATTTTCCACTCGTCGCGCCACTCGCGCACGAAATCCGAGACGCCGATGATCCGGAACCAGGCAAAGGGAACCGTCGCCACGATCACAACGATGGCCAGCGCGATCAGCCAGCCCCTGACAGGCGGCGCGGGCAGCCAGCCCGACATGAAGGCAAAGCCGGTAAAGAACACGAGCTGCCAGGCGAAGGGGTCAAAGAACCATTGCCGGTCGCTGGGGGGCTGGAACCACAATTCCGCCGGCAGTCCGACCCCCTTGAGCGAACCCGCCATCCACAGCGCCACCGAGGCCGCCATTGCCAGCGCGACGTGAATCCGCGCCAGCCCGATGATCACGGGGATCAGCGCCAGAATGACCAGATACATCGGCAGGATGTCGAAGTAATTGGGCACATAGGTCAGCGTCAGCAGCCCGACCAGATTCGGCCCCGGATCGTTCAGGAACGGATAAAGGTTCAGCGCGCCGACGTAATCCCTTTCGAACCAGCCGGTCATGTTCAGCGCCACCATGCAGAACAGCGTGACCACGAAAACCCCGGTATGGGCCCAATAGACCTGCCAGACCCGGTGTGCGACACGCAATGCGCCCAGTGCCATCCCGGCCCGGGCGAAAACCGCGCCGAAGGCCATGGCCGAGGCCATGCCCGACGAGAAGACAAAGATCTCGGTCGCGTCCGAAAAACCGAAACGGGCGGGAATCCACAGGGTCCAGGGATTGCCGGGGATATGGGCGATCAGGATGATATACATCCCGAGGCCGCGAAAGAAATCCAGCCGTGGATCGCGCGCCCTGGCCGGCGTGCCGGACAGGGCCAGCGCCTGCGAACGGTCGGCATCGGCGGAACCCGCGGACGGGGTGGCGGGCCGGGCGGCGGGCTGGATGGCAGCGGCAGGCGGCGGGGCGGTCATGGTCGGGATTCTCCGTCGGATGTCGGATGGCCGGGCGGCGGCGGCGCGGTCAGACCGCCCGTTCGCGCGCGGCGTTCAGCAGATCCAGCCTGCGCCGGGTATAGCCATCCTCGAAGCCTCCGCGCAATCGGCGGCGTTCGTGCAGCATCTGTTCGGCCGCATCCGGATAGCCGCCCAGAAGCGCCGATTCGATCGTCAGCCGGGTGAACACGTCGCGCTGCGCATGGCTGCCGCCGATCCGTTGCAATTCCGGCGCGGCGCCGCGCAGGTTCAGCCAGGCGCGTGCGTAGCTGCCGCTGCCGAAGGCCTGGAGGCCGGCCGCGATCCGCTGCCCCGGATCGGCAAGAATCGCCGCCGCCTCGCCCTCGCTCGCACGGGCGCTGGCCATGCGCGCGACCAGCCCGGCCGCGGCCTCGTCGCGCCCGCCGCCGATCAGCGACAGCAGATAATGCAGGTCGGCGAAGGCCAGGCTGCCATCGCTGGAACGTTTTTCGGACAGATCGGCCAGTTCGTCCCAGCGGCGGCCGACATCGACGCCCTCGATCTCCAGCCGCGACAGCAGCGAGGCCGCGTTCGAGATGTCGCGGTAATCGTCGGTCCGCTCGGACCGGACCTCGCGGTCGTACAGATCCAGCGCGGCGTCGAAATCGCCCAGATCCAGATACATCAGCGCCCGGTGCCACCAGACATGGAAGCGGAAATTGTTGCAATGCGCCCAGGACGATTCGCGCCCCGTCAGCCAATCCAGCCCCTCGCGCGCGCGTCCCGTGCTGTCATGGACATGGGCCACCGCGTGCAGCCCCCAGGCATCGTCCGGAGCCAGGTCCACCCCGTGCTTTCCGGCCGCCTCGGCGGCGGCGTATTCGCCGGTCTCTTCCAGCGTGAAGGCATGGCAGCCCAGCAGATAGCCGCGCGCCGGGTGATCTTCCCAGTGTGGCAGCACCGCCTCGACCGAGCGGCGCATCGCCTGCGGGCGGCCCATGATGAAATGGATCGCGTGGACCAGCTTCATCGCCAGCGCGTCGCGCGGATGGTCGTCCAGGATCTGCTGGACCCGCGCGGCGGCGGCCGAGGGCCGGCCCGACAGCCAAAGTTCCAGCGCCGCGACATAGCCCGCCTCGCGCGGGGTCGGCGGGCGGCGTCGGGCGGCGGTCCGCGCCCGCGCCATTGCCTCGTGGGCGGTCTGCGTCATCTCGGCACGGCCCAGCATCAGGCAGGACAGGCCCCGGATCGCCTGGGCCAGCGCAAAGTCGCGGTCGGCCGCGATTACCGCGTTCAGATCGTCTCCGGTGGCGGCTGAATGGGACAGGATGCCGCGGATCACGCGATCCCACAGCGGCACCAGCCGCGCGTCGGTCGTGACGTCCATTCCCGACAGGTCCGTCATCGATGCCATGCTGGCCTCCTGTGATCAAAATCGCGCGTGGCTGGCGCCTGAGGCCCGGCAACCCCTTTGCATGACACCGCATCCGGGGTTCTATACGAACACCGCCGCCGGAATGTTACAGTTTTTGTCATACAGGGGGCGAACCACTTGCGGACGGCGGCAAGAAGCCGCCCCCCGGGGGACAGGCGCCATGCCCAACAAGACCCCACTTCTGCTGTCCATCCTGGCGCTGGCCGCGCTGCTGGCTTCGCAGGCGATGATGGGGCGGGCCGCGGGCATGGGCGCGGCGCTGGCCGGGTTTCTGGGCGGCTTTGCCTTCTATCACGCAGCCTTCGGCTTTGCCGGAGGCTGGCGGCGCTGTCTGACACAGGGCGACGGCAGCGGCGTCCGCGCGCAGGTGCTGCTTCTGGCGCTGATCCTGCCGGTCAGCCTGACGCTGATTGCCCTCGGCGGCGCCTCGGGCTGGGTCGTGCCGGTCGGGGTCGGGTTCCTGGCGGGGGCCGCGATCTTCGGCATCGGCATGGCGCTGGCGGGCAGCTGCGCCTCGGGGACCCTGTTTGTGGCGGGGGGCGGCAATACGCGGATGCTCGTGACTCTGGCCTTCTTCATCGCCGGATCGCTGCTGGGCACCGCCCATGTGCCGTTCTGGCTGTCGCTGCCGCGCCTGCCGGCATTGTCGCTGCCGGCAACCTTCGGCACCCCCGGCGCCATTGCCATCAGCCTGGGCCTTTGCGCCGCGCTGGCCTGGCTCAGCCGCCTGCCCGAGCGCAGCCGCCCCATCCCGGCGTCACGGTCCGTGCCGCCGTTCCGCCTGCTGCGAGGCCCCTGGCCGGCCTGGTTCGGGGCGCTGGTCCTGGCCATCGCGGCCCTGGGCATGTTTCTGAGCCTGCACCGGCCCTGGGGCGTGACCGAGGCTTTCGCGCTGTGGGGGGCCAAGATCTATCAGGCCCTGGGGTTTTCGGTCGCGGACTGGCCCTATTGGTCGGGCGGGCGGCGCGCGCAGCTGACGCAGCCGGTGCTGGCCCATGCCACATCGGTCACCAATCTCGCATTGATCGCGGGGGCGATGGCGGCGGCCTCGCTGGCGGGGCGGTTCCGTCCGGTCTGGACCGTCTCGGGGCGGGAAATCGCCACCGCGGCACTGGGCGGGCTGGCGATGGGCTATGGTGCGCGGTTGTCCTCGGGCTGCAATATCGGCGCGCTGATGGGCGGCGTCACCTCGGGCAGCCTGCATGGCTGGGTTTGGGCGGTGGCGGCCTTTGCGGGCTATGCGCTGATGCTGCGATGGCGGCTGCCGGGCAGGCGGGGCGATGCGCGGGTTCAGAACGCGCCGTCATAGGCGCGCGGCCCGATCCGCAGCGCCAGCAGGCTGAAATGGTCGCGGTCCAGCGCGGCGCGGGTCTGGACCTCCAGCGTGTCTTCGTCCTCGATCCAGGCGCCATGGCCGCCAAAGGCACGGGCCAGCGCCGGAAAATCGGTCCGGCCCGCGAAATCGACGCCCAGATTGCCGCGCTGGCTGGCGCGCTGTTTCATCTCGATCAGCGACAGGCTGCCATCGACCAGCACGCACAGGATCACCGGCAGGCCCAGATCGCGCAGGCTGGCCAGGTCGCCGGCGCCCATCTCCAGCCCGCCATCGCCCAGGATCGCCAGAACCGGCGTATCCGGCCGGCCCAGTTTCGCCCCCGCCGCCAGCGGCAGCGCGCAGGCCATGGTGCAAAGCGCGCTGGATTGCAGCATCAGCCGCGGCGCCGGACAGGTCCAGATCTGGCTGGCGAGAATCCGGTGCGCGCCCGAATCCGTCGTCACCACCGTTTCGGGTGGCAGCAGCTGCCGCAGCCTTTGGAACGCCCGATGCGGCCCCCAGCCCGGCGGCGGATCGAAGGCGCGCTCCAGCGCCCTGCGCGCCTGTCCCGGCGCCCCGTCAGGCCAGCGTGGCGTGGCCACGTCGTGGCGCAGCGCGGCCAGCGTCGGTGCGATGGCACCGATCAGCAATTCGTCGATGCGGTGCATCCCGTGGCCGCGCGCGACCGGGGTGATCTCGATCGCGGTCTGGTCGGGCCGCCAGGGGTCGCGCCAGCCGGCCCGCATCTCGATCGGGTCATAGCCGGCCATCACGATCACATCGGCCTGTGCGATCAGCGGCATCAGCACCCGGTCGGCGCGCGGCGACAGCCCGGCCCCGCCCAGCGACAGCGGATCGGCCTCGTCCATCAGGCCCTTGCCCTTGTAGCTGGTGATCAGCGGCACGCCGTGGGCGCGGCAGAAATCGGCAATGGTCGGGCCCGCGCCTTCGTTCACCGCATCGACCCCGGCGATCATCAGCGGCCGCATCGCCCCCGCCAGCGCAGCCTGCGCCCGCGCCAGCGAGGATGCATCCGGCAGGCCGGGGCGGGCGGGCGGAATCGTTGCGGCTCGGGCCTCGTCGCCGGGGTTCTCGGCCACGCCGATGGGCACATCGACATGAACCGGGCCGGGCTGGCCGCTGGTCGCGATGGCGATGGCCTTGGCGATCACCGCGCCCACCGCACCCTGATGCAGGCGAAAGCTGGCCTTGACCACCGGACGCAGCAGCGCCTGATGATCGAGGACCTGATGGGTATAGCTTTCGGCCTCGGCGGCATCGACGCAGCCGGTCAGAACGATCAGCGGCACCCGGTCCTGCATCGCGTTGGCGATGACATTGACCGCATTGGCGACCCCGGGCCCCAGGGTCGCCACCAGCACCGGCAGATCGCCGGTCATGTGCCAATGCCCCTCGGCGAAGAAGCCGCCGGCATTCTCGTGCCGGACCAGCGTGAAGCCCACGCCCGCGCGGTCCAGCGCCTCGATCAGGGCCAGGACCTCGCCGCCCGGCACGCCGAAGGCGCGGCTGGCGCCCGCCCCGGCCAGGGCCGCGCCGATGATGTCGGCGCCTGTCGCGGGTCCGGTCACGGCGCTGATGCGGGCGAGGGCAGCCCGATCGCCCCGGACGCTTCCAGATCGCGCAGTTCCTCGGCGTCCAGATCCAGATGCCGGCCCAGAACCTCGGCCGTGTGCTGGCCCAACAGCGGCGGTGCGTTGCCATAGCGGACCGGCGTGTCGCTGAATTTCAGCGGATTGCCGATCAGCTCGACCGCGCCGGCGCCCGCCAGCGGATGCGGCAGGCTGATGCGCATCTCGCGCGCGGCAACCTGCGGACCTTCGAAGACCTGCCGCAGGTCGTTCACCGGCCCGCAGGGCACGCCGATCGACGCCATCCTGTCCAGCCAGTCGGCCCGGCTGCGGATCCGGGTCAGCGCCTCGATCCGCGGAATCAGCTGGTCGCGATGGGTCACGCGGGCGGTGTTGGTGGCAAAGCGCGGATCCTCGGCCATGGCGGGATCGCCCGCCTCGGCGGCAAAGCGGCGGAACTGCGCGTCATTGCCCACCGCCAGGATGAAATCCCCGTCAGAAGCCGGAAAGCTGCCATAGGGCACGATGGTCGGATGGTCGTTGCCGCGCCGCGGCGGCACCTTTCCGTCGGTCAGATAGCCGACGCCCTGGTTGATCAGCCAGGCCACCTGCGTGTCGAACAGGCTCAGGTCGATATGCTGGCCGCGCCCGGTGCGGTGGCGGGCCTGCAAGGCCGCCAGAATGCCGCTGAGCGCATACATGCCGCACATCACATCGGCCACGCCGACGCCCACCTTCAGTGGCCGGCCATCGGCCTCGCCGGTCAGGCTCATGATCCCGGCCTCGCCCTGGATCAGGAAATCGTATCCCGCCCGCGCCGCGTTCGGCCCGGTCTGGCCGAAGCCGGTGATGGAACAATAGATCAGCCGTGGATTGCGCCGCGACAGGCTGGCGAAATCCAGCCCGTAGCGCGCCATGTCGCCGGTCTTGAGGTTCTCGACCAGGATGTCGGCGCGTTCGGCCAGCCGCCCGATCAGCGCCTGGCCCTCGGGCGTGGCGATGTCGATGGCGACCGATTGCTTGCCGCGATTGGCGCAAAGGTAATAGGCGCTTTCGCCGGTTGCCGTGCCATCCGCGCCGGTGACGAAGGGCGGACCCCATTTGCGGGTGTCATCACCCATGCCGGGCCGTTCGATCTTGATCACCTCGGCGCCCAGATCGGCCAGCGCCTGAGTGGCCGTCGGCCCCGCCAGGATCCGCGACATGTCCAGAACCGTGATCCCGTCCAGCGGAGCTTCAGACGACATCGGCAGATCTCCCCCACCCTGATGGCGGCATCCGCGCGGCCCGTTCAGGCCCGCTGCATCAGCCGCATCACCGCAACCAGCACGATGCCGTAAAGGACGTGGCCGACCAGCGCAACCCAGGTGATCCCGGTGAAGTTCAGGAAGAAGGGCAGCCCGGCAATCGCGGTGATGCCGCCGATGGCAAAGACCCACAGCCCGAATCCGTAGACGGCCGAGGCCAGCAGCGCCCCGCCCCGGCCGCCGGTGACGGCGTTCCAGACCGGGCGGAACACGAACAGCCAGCCGATCGGATAGCCCAGCAGTCCGACGCCGTAGAAATGCACGAAATATCCCGCGAAATCGCCATTGGGCAGGCCCAGACGGCCCAGCAGGCTTTTGGCCAGCCCGTGCGGCGACAACGCCGCCAGACCCAGTCCCGGACTGATCAATTGGCCCCACAGGTCGAAGGCCATGGTGGCCACCACGCCCGCGATCATCATCATCCCCAGGGTGCGGGCGTTCAGCGGCGGCCAACCGGTTCCGGTGTCGCCGGTGACGGTCTGGATGTCGGGCATGGTCATGGTCTTGTCCTTTCCTGTGCTGCGCTGCGAAGGGCGCGGACAGCGGTTACCGACCTGCCTGCGGCTCATCGGGGGTGAAATCGGGTATCGCGCGGTCCGAGGCTTTCGCGGGCTCGATCGCCGGCCAGTTTTCCTCGGCGATGGCGATGTTGCCGGGGATGTCCGCCTGCCAGAGCCCGGCGACGTCCGGGGTGATGTTCAGATACAGCCTGTCATCGACGATGCGCCACAGATCGGGGTTGCCCGGAACCTTGTTGCCCCTGGCGACGCCATAGGCGCAATGTCCGTCATATCGGGGCGCGTAGCGGGCCGGGTCGGTCAGGAACCGGTCGCGGTTGGCGGCTGTGGCAAAGGCGAAGACGGCACCGTTGTATTCGGCGGTGATGTCGCGGCGCCCTGGCACGGCCCGGGGCTGGGGCCGGCCCGCCGGCACCTGTTCCAGATCGCGGTAGGCCACGACATCATAGCCCGAAACGGCAAGTCCCGTCGCGTCCACATATTGCTCGCCGGCAAGGGCCGCCGCCGGCTTCAGCATCAGGGGCGTCAGCATCAGGACCAGCGCGGCCATCAGATGGATCGGTTTCATGCGGCACCTCCGGAATGGCGCGGTCGCTTTCGCCGACCGCCATATCCGCCATTACGCGGGCCGGACCCCGGACGTTACGGCACGCGACGGCGCTTTTTCGAAGGACAGGCGGATTGCGCAGCAAATCCCGCGCTGTCGCGCAGAAGATCTGCATTCTCGGACACGGCTCTGGAAAGCGCCCGCATCAGCGGTAGAGCACGACGGGCACCTTGCACGATCGGATCATCTGGGTGGTGGTCGAGCCGATCATCAGGCTGCGGATGCGGCTGTGGCCATAGGCGCCCATGACCAGCAGATCGAATTCCTCATCGGCGATGATCTGCGGCAATGCGGTTTCGGGCTCGCCCCGGACGAAGCGCGCCTCGGCCTTCCGGCCCGCGTCTTCCAGCACGGCCTGAGCAGCCTCGATCCGGGCCTGGGCGGCGGGGCCGGGTTCGGACACCGTGATCAGGCTGATCGCCAGGTCGCGATACAGCGGACTGTCGGCGACATGGCGGACAGCCTTCATCGCCGAATCGCCGCCGTCGAAGGCGATTATCGTGCGGGCGATGGGTCGGAAGGCGCGCGAGGCAACCAGAACCGGCTTGCGGCTGACCCGCGCGATCCGTTCCAGATTCGAGCCCAGGTGACCCTTGGCGAAATCCGCCGCCACACCGCGCTTGCCGATGACGATGGCGCGGGCCTCGGGCTCCAGCTTGGCGACGGTTTCGATCAGGT
Organism: Paracoccus sp. L-17; assembly: GCF_056857655.1. Classification (NCBI taxonomy): domain Bacteria; kingdom Pseudomonadati; phylum Pseudomonadota; class Alphaproteobacteria; order Rhodobacterales; family Paracoccaceae; genus Paracoccus; species Paracoccus sp. L-17. Next base: position 178,009 of record NZ_JBSXNM010000035.1, on the reverse strand, counting down.
CGCCGTGCAGCAGGCGGGTCCGGACCTCGGTCGCGCCACTCTGGCGGGCCAGTTCGGCCGCATCCTCCAGCATGGCCCGGCCCTGCCGCGTCGCCAGTTTCGACCGCTGCGCATCCAGTTCGGCCAGTTCCTCGAGCAGCCGGGTCCGCGCACCCAGCCGGATCGCGCCGGACAGATCCTGCGGAACGGCCCCCTCGCGGCGGCCAAGGACGTGCAGCAGGTCCACCGGCGCGCCGGTCCGGGCCGAAACCCAGGCCGCATGTTCGCAGACCGAGGCCGCATAGCTCGAGCCGTCGATCAGCGCCACGATCGGGTTGGTCATCGGAAGCGTCTCCTCAATGTGCGGCCAGCTTGTCCATCGCGCCGGGCTTGTCGTGGATCGCCAGCTTGTCGACGATGGTCTCGGACGCCCGGTTCAGCCCGACCAGATCGACCTCGGCCCCGTCACGGCGAAATTTCAGGATCGCCATGTCCAGCGCCTGGACCGAACTGATGTCCCAGATATGGGCGCGGCTGACGTCGATCACCACGCGGTCCAGAGCCTCGTGGAAATCGAAGGCCGCCATGAAATCCTCGACCGAGCCGTAGAAAAGCTGACCCTCGATCTTGTAGACCCGCTTGCGTCCGTCGGCCGAGATCGTCGAGGACACGCGGAACAATTGCGCGATCTTGGCGGCAAAGAAGATGCCCGACAGCAACACGCCGACCAGCACGCCGATGGCGAGGTTGTGGGTGTAGACGACCGTGGCCACCGTCGCCAGCATCACGGCCGAGGATGACCTGGGATGGGTGCCCAGGTTGCGGATCGACGACCACGAGAAGGTGCCGATCGACACCATGATCATGATCGCGACCAGCGCCGGCATCGGAATCCGGCTGACCAGATCGCCAAGGCCGGTGACCAGGATCAGCAGGAATACGCCGGCGACGAAACATGACAGCCGCCCGCGCCCGCCCGATTTCACGTTGATCATCGACTGCCCGATCATCGCGCAGCCCGCCATGCCGCCGATGAAGCCGGTCGCGGTGTTGGCAAGCCCCTGACCGATACATTCCTGATTGCGGTTGGACCGGGTGTCGGTCAGCTCGTCCACCAGATTCTGCGTCATCAGGCTTTCCAGCAGCCCGACCACCGCGACGGCGACCGAATAGGGCAGGATGATTCGCAGCGTTTCCACGTTCAGCGGCACGTCCGGCAGCAGGAAGACCGGCAGCGTGTCGGGAAGAGCGCCCATGTCGCCGACGGTCCGCACCTCCCATCCGAAGATCAGGCTCAACCCGGTCAGCACGATGATCGTGACCAGCGGCGAGGGGATCGCGCGCGTGATGAGCGGGAACAGGTAGATGATCGCCAGCCCCGCTGCGACCAGCGGAAAGGTCGGCCAGGGCACCTGGCGCGGGTCCAGTTCAGGCAGTTGCGCCAGAAAGATCAGGATCGCCAGCGCGTTGACAAATCCTGTCATCACCGATTTCGACACATAGCGCATGACGAAACCCAGTTTCAAAGCCCCGCAACCGATCTGTATCAGACCGGCCAGAACCGTCGCGGCAAGAAGATATTGCAACCCGTGGTCGCGGACCAGCGTCACCATCAGCACCGCCGTGGCCGCCGTTGCCGCCGAGATCATGCCGGGCCGCCCGCCCGCGATTGCGGTGATCACCGCGATCGAGAAGCTGGCATAGAGCCCGACCTTGGGATCCACGCCCGCGATGATCGAGAAGGCGATCGCCTCGGGGATCAGGGCCAGCGCGACGACCAGACCCGAAAGCAGGTCGGCGCGGACATTGCCGGTCCACTGGCGTTTGTAGGTATCGAATGAGAACATGAAATATCTGTCCATGACCGGGCCGGTCCCCCGAACCGGCCTCGGCGCGATCCTGTCTGTCGGTTCATGTTGTCCGGCGGATCAGCGGCCGGAAGAGCCACCCGGAATTGCGCCGGGTCCATGCGATGAGCACGTGATAGGCGCAATCCCTCCCGGATCGCAACCCCGTGATCCGAAATTGCACGGGGAATGTGGCCGGTTTCCCGGTCCCGGACCGTCTTCAGGGCCGGCTGCGCAGCAGGCCCATGATCTGCTTGGTCTTCTCGAGGATCGGGGTCGCGACCGTGTCCGCGCGCAGCGCGCCATCCCCAAGGATGCGGTCGATTTCGGCCGGGTCGTCCATGTATTCGGTCATCTTCGCGGTGATCGGGGACAGGGCCGAGACCGCGATGTCGGCCAGCGCCGGCTTGAATGCGCCAAAGCCCTGGCCCTCGAAGCGGGCCAGAACCTGATCGGGGGTCTCATCGGCCAGCGCGGCATAGATGTTGACCAGATTGCGCGCCTCGGGGCGGTCCTTCAGCCCGTCGATGGCGCCCGGCAGCGGGTCGGCATCGGTGCGGGCCTTGCGGATCTTCTGGGCGATGGTGTCGGCATCGTCGGTCAGGTTGATCCGGCTGGCATCCGAGGGGTCGGATTTCGACATCTTTCTGGACCCGTCACGCAGCGACATGACACGGGTCGCCACCCCCTCGATCAGCGGTTCGGTGATCGGAAAATGACCGACGCCGTAATCATGGTTGAACTTGGCGGCGATGTCGCGGGTCAGTTCCAGATGCTGCTTCTGATCCTCGCCGACCGGCACGGCGGTTGCCTGATAGGTCAGGATATCGGCCGCCATCAAAGCCGGATAGGCCAGCAGTCCGAGGCTGGCGTTTTCGCTGTTCTTGCCTGCCTTGTCCTTGAACTGGGTCATCCGATACATCCAGCCGACGCGAGCCACTGTGTTGAAAAGCCATGCCATTTCGGCATGGGCGCTGACCTGGCTCTGATTGAACAGGATCGATTGCGCGGGATCGACGCCCGATGCCATGAAAGCGGCGGCGGCCTCGCGGATGCGGGCGCGCAGCATTTGCGGATCCTGCCAGACGGTGATCGCGTGCAGGTCGACGATGCAATAGACCGTCTCGGCGCCCTGTCCCTGCAGGGCGGCAAAGCGTTTCAGCGCGCCCAGATAGTTTCCCAGCGTCAGCCCGCCCGAGGGCTGGATGCCCGAGAAGATGCGCGGCGTAAAGCCCGGATTGATCGGATCGCTCATGTCTGGCCTGCTTGGATTTTCCGTGGCGCTGGCTTAGCTGTTGGCCGCGACAAGAGCAACCGAGAAGGAAATCCGATGCGCGAGGGACTGACCGAATCGCCGCTGAATCCGCTGCCGATGGCGGTCTGGCTGCTGGCGCTGCCCATCATCGCCAGCGAGGCCGTTTTCGGGCTGGGCCGGATCGGGCTGATCGGCGGGGCGCAGGGCGTGGGATTGCGGCTGGCGGGAATGCAGCTTTCGGCCTATGCGCCCGAGATGGTGCAGCGGATGTGGGATATGGGCGCGATCGACTGGGCCCAGATCTACCGGCTGTTCAGCTATTCCTTCGTCAATGCCTCTTTCACGCAGTCGCTGTTCGTGCTGGCCTTCACGCTGGCGCTTGGCAACCTGGTGGCGCGTCAGTTCAGGCCCACGGCCCTGATCATGCTGTTCTTCGGATCGGCGGCGGGCGGCGCGCTGGTCTATACCGTGGCGATGGCCGCGCTGCCGGGGCGCGCGGTGCCGCTGATCGGGGGCTATCCGGCGGTCTACGGGCTGGTCGGGGCCTTCACCTTCCTGCTGTGGGCGCGGCTGGCCGCGGCCAATGCGAACCGGATGCGTGCCTTCACGCTGATCGGGATGCTGCTGCTGTTCCAGCTGGTCTTCGGGATGGTCTTCGGCGGCACGGGCTATGGCTGGATCGCCGAGATCGCGGGTTTCGCCGTTGGCTTCGGTCTCAGCTTTCTGCTGGTCGATGGCGGCGTTGCGCGAGCCATCCGGCAGATCCGCCAGCGATAGCATCCGGGCGGCCGCCCCGAAAGGCCGCGGCGGGATCGCGACAGATCAGCGGCCGCGTCTGACGGCGGTCCCGAGATCGCCGAGGCGGTAGGCGCGGGTGAGGAAGGCCAGCGAGAAATAGATCGCGGCGCCGCCGAAGACGAGAATGGCGAGGCCGGGAATGCGCGCCATCCCGGACGCGGCCAGCCAGTCGCGGATCAGCCAGAGGGCCATCGCCATCAGCGCAGAGGCCAGCACGATCCGGGGCGCGGTCCGGCGCAGGCGGGCATCGGCGCGGGCGGCCTGTCCCATCGCGCGGGTGCCCCACCAGAGCTGCGCAACCATGACCCAGGCTGCAACGGTGGTGCCAAGCGCCGCCGCGATGAAGCCCAGCGGCTGCATCAGGCCAAAGGCGACGGCGGCGTTCACCACCATCGACCACAGCGCGAAGCGGAAAGGCGTGCGGGTATCCTCGCGCGCGAAATACAGCGGTTGCAGGATTTTCTGCAGCACGAAGGCAGGCAGGCCGAGCGCATAGACGACCAGCGCCTTCGCGGTCTGCGCGGTGTCGAATGCGGTGAACTGGCCACGCTCGAACAGGGCCGCCACCATCGGCTGGGCGATGACGGCGATCGCGAAGGCGGCAGGCAGGGTCAGGAACAGGCCGAATTCGGTGGCCCGGCTGTAGGCGGACTGGCCGCCGGCGTGGTCGCCGGCCCGCAGGCGCCGGGCCAGTTCGGGCAGCAGGACGACGGCGACGGCGGCGCCGACGACGCCCAGGGGCAGTTGATAGAGGCGGTCGGAATAGGACAGCCAGCCGATCGCGCCGTCAAAGCGCGAGCCGACCTGCCGACCGATCAGCAGGTTCAGTTGCACGACGCCCCCTGCGAAGGCGGCCGGCAGCGCCACGGCCAGCAGGCGGCGCATGTCGGGCGAAAGGCGCGGCCGGCGGGGCAGAAAGGTCCAGCCGGTGCGATGCGCGTCCCACCAGACCAGCGCCAGTTGCGAGATGCCGGTGACCGGCGTGGCCCAGGCCAGCGTCAGCCCCAGATCCCAGCCGCGCCAGCGCCCCAGACCCATCGCCGCGATGAAAAGCAGGTTCAGCAGCACGGGGGCTGCCGCCGCGGCGGTGAAGCGGCCATTGGCGTTCAGCACGCCCGAAACCATGGACGCCATGGAAATCAGCAGGATATAGGGGAAAGTTATCCTGCCGTATTCAACGGCCAGCGCAAAACGTTCGTCGCCCTGAAAGCCCGAAGCCATCAGCCAGACCAGCACCGGCATGAAGATCATTGCCACAGCCGAAAGGATCAGCACGGTCACGAACAGGCCTGAAAACGCCTCGGAGGCGAAGCGCAGCGCGTCGCGGCGATTGTCGAGCTTCTTGGAAAAGATCGGCACGAAGGCGGTGTTGAACGCGCCCTCCGCGAAGAAGCGGCGGAACATGTTGGGCAACGACAGCGCGATCAGGAAAGCCTCGGCCACGGGCCCGGTGCCCAGCCACGCCGCCATCAGGATGTCGCGCACGAAGCCCGAGACGCGCGAGACGAAGGTCCAGATTCCCACCGACAGGAATCCGCGCACCAAACCGGATTTCATGATCTATGCCTCTGCCCGTCTTGTCCCGTCGGCGATGGCCTTGCGCAGTTTCTTCTCGAGCGCAAGGCGTTTGCCATCGCCGTGCAGTTTCAGGCCGAACATGTCCTTGACGTAGAAACTGTCCACGACCTGCGCGCCATAGGTCGCGATCACGGCGCTGACGATCTGGATGTGGTTGGAGGCCAGCGTCCGGGTCAGGTCATAGAGCAGGCCGGGACGGTCGCGGGTATCGACCTCGACGATGGTATAGATGTCGCTGCCTTCGTTGTCGAAGGTGATATGGGTCGGGAACCGGAATTCGCGGTTGCGCTTCTTGGGCTTGTCGCGTTCGGCGAAGGCCTCGCGCGCCACGATCTCTCCGCCCAGCGTGCGCAGGATTGTCTGGCGCAGGCGCGGCAGGCGATCCTCGGCAAAGGGATGGCCATCGGCATCCTGCACCCAGAACACCGCGGTCGCATAGCCGTCGCGGGTGGTATAGGTGCGCGCGTCCACGACATTGGCGCCCATCAGCGTCAGCGCCCCGCAGAGCCGCGAGAAGATGCCTGGATGATCGGCCAGAACAAAGGCCGCGCGGGTGGCGTCGCGGTCATGATCGGCGCGCAGGTCGGTCCTGATCTCGTCCGCGTCTATGCCGCTCAGCAATTCCGCAAAGACCGCCTGCGTCTCGGAGGGCAGGCCGGGCCAGTAATTGTCGTAGTGGCGCGCGATCTCGGCCCGGATCGCGCGGGCCTCCCAGCCCTTGGCGATCAGCAGGTGGCGCAGGGATCGCTTGGCCTCGTTCTGGCGCTTGTCACGGTTCAGTTCTTCCAGGCCGTTATCCAGCGCCGTGGCGGTTTCGGTATGCAGCTTGCGCAGCAATACCGCCTTCCAGTTGTTCCAGACGCCCGGCCCGACGCCGCGAATGTCGCAGACGGTCAGCACCAGCAACATGTCCAGCCGCCGGCGTGTCTTCACCGCCTTGGCAAAATCGCGCAACGTGCGGGGGTCGGAAATATCGCGTTTCTGCGCCACGTCCGACATCAGCAGGTGATTGCGCACCAGCCATTCGACATTGTCGATATCGTCCTGGGAAAAGCCGAAGCGGCTGGCCACGCGGCGGGCGAGGCGGGCGCCCAGGATCGAGTGATCCTCGGGGCGGCCCTTGCCGATGTCGTGCAGCAGCGTCGCCAGATACAGGACGCGGCGGTTGATGCCCGAATCCATGATCGCGTGGGACAGCGGCAGGTCTTCGGGATGTTCGCCGCGCTCGATCTCGGCCAGGGCGGCGACGCATTGGATCGAATGTTCGTCAACGGTGTAGTGATGATAGTGGTTGAACTGCATCATCGCCACCACCGGCTCGAATTCCGGAATGAAGGCTGCCAGCACGCCCAGCTCGTTCATGCGGCGCAGCGCGCGTTCGGGATTGCCGTGGCGGATCAGCAATTCCATGAACAGTCGGATCGCCTCGGGATCCTGGCGCATCCTGTCGTCGATCCGGTCCAGGTTGGCGGCGATCAGGCGCATCGCATCGGGGTGGATCAGGATGCCGGTGCGCAACGCCTCTTCGAAGAGACGCAGGATGTTGAGCGGATCGGCGAGAAAGCCCGCCTCGTCCTGGATGGCCAGACGGCCAAGCTGATCGACGAAGCCCGCCTTCAGCTTGCGCCGGCGGCGGAAGATGCGGCCCAGGATCGGCGCGCTGCGCACATGGCGGGATTCAAGTTCGGTCAGGAAGACGCGGGTCAGTTCGCCGACGCGGGTGGCGTGGCGGAAGTAATCCTGCATGAAATATTCGACTCCGCGCCGGGCCTGGGTGTCGTGATATCCCATGCGTCGCGCCACCTCGACCTGCATGTCGAAGGACAGCATGTCAACGGGGCGTCCCGCGATCAGATGCAGATGGCAGCGCGCGGCCCAGAGAAAATCCTCGGCCTGCCAGAAGGACAGGTGCTCTTCGCGGGTGAAGACACCCAGATCGACCAGTTCCACGGCGCGATCGACGCGGTGGATGTATTTCGCGATCCAGTAAAGCGTTTGCAGATCGCGCAGGCCGCCCTTGCCCTCCTTGACATTGGGTTCCAGGACATAGCGCTGCCCACCCTGCCGCTGATGGCGTTGGGCGCGTTCCTCCAGCTTGGCCTCGACGAATTCGGGAACCGATTTCGCGAACAGATCCGACCACAGCCGCTGACGCAATTCCTCGGCCAGCGGCGCGTGGCCGGTGACGAGACGATGTTCGACCAGGGAGGTGCGGATCGTCATGTCGGCGGCGCCGAGGCGCAGGCAATCGTCCACGCTGCGGATCGAATGCCCGATCTTCAGCTTCAGATCCCACAACATGTAAAGCATGGATTCGACCACGCTTTCGGCCCAGGCGGTGATCTTGTAGGGCGTCAGGAACAGCAGATCGACATCCGAGAACGGCGCCATCTCGGCCCGCCCGTAGCCGCCGACGGCCAGAACGGCCAGACGCTCGCCCTCCGATGCGTTGCGGACCGGGTGCAGATAGCCGGTGGCGATGTGGTGCACGATGGTGACGATGCCATCCGTCAGGCTGGCGATGGCGCGCACGGTTTCGCGGGCGGCGCGGGGATGGCTGGCGAATCCGGCCTCGATATCGGCCATGGCGGCGGCGCGGGCACCGGCGAGAAGATCGACCGTGACCGCCCGGATCCGGCGCGGCTCGCCGATCCCGTCCAGCGCCCGGTGCAGGTCGGGCAGAAAGGCGTCGGGGTCGAAAACCGCATGCGCCCCGGGCAGGGCGGGGGCGCTTTGCACGATCGGGCCGGTCGCGGCGGCGGCCAAGATCAGAACCCGTATCCGCCGAAGCCGCGCGGTGCGGGATCGAGGATCACCACCTGATTGCCGCGCAGCGTCGCCACGGCAAGCGCGCGTTGCGAGGTGCCGTTGCCGCGCAGGCGGAAGACGCCGCCGACGCCGGAAAATCCCGAACGCTGTGTCAGTCCGGTCGTGGTCAGCGCATTGCGCCTGCCCGCGCGGACCAGCGAGGCAATGGCGGCCACGCCGTCATAGCCAAGACCGGCCAGTTCGTGCGGCGCCTCGCCATAGGCGGCACGATAACGTGCGTCGAATTGCGTCTTCAGGCCCTGATCGGGGATCGCGAACCAGCCGTTCTGAAGCTGCGGCAGGCCGACGCGCGACGGCGGCTGGTCCCAGCGGGTCAGGCCCATCATTTGCGTGACCGGCGAACGGATGCCCGAGGCGGCCAGTTTTTCCGTCAGATAGGGCAGCACGGCCTGATTGTTGGCGGTCATGAAGACCGCCTCCACCCGCCCCGACTGCGCCGCGGCGGCGATCTGCGGGATCACCGCGTCGATGCCGCTGACCGAGACGGGGTGGTTGGTGCGCCCCGCGAGGCGCGCACCGTTGCGGGCGATGGCGGTCTCGATGGCGCGGCCGCCAAGCTGGCCCGCGACGTCATCTTCGGCCACGACATAGATGTTGCGCTTGCCCTGACGGACGCCATAGCCGACCAGCCGGTCGGCAACATTGGCGAAACTGTTGCCCAGAATGAAGACGTTGCCGCCGGCGATTTCCGCATTGTTCGAGAAGGACAGCACGTTGATGTTGCGATCGCGCATGGCGTTGCCGACGGCGTTGGCGGCCTCGGCGAACAGCGGGCCGACGATGATCTGGGCGCCGGCATCGGCGGCGGCATTGGCCTGCTGGACGGCCCGTTCGGTGCTGCCCCCGGTGTCATAGACGCGCAGGTCGATGGCCGCACCCTGCGCGTCCGATGCGGCCATGCGCGCCGCGTTCTTCAGGCTTCGCGACAGCCATTCCAGATTGTCCGATCCGCTGCCGGCAGGTGTCAGAAGGGCGACGCGCACGGGCTGTCCCGGTTCGATCAGCGGCCCGATGGCGGGGCCGGTCGCGACATCGTTGTCACGGCCTCCGGTCGGCTCGCAGGCGGCAAGGACAAGGGCCGACAGCATCGCGGCTCCGGCTGTGAACAGGCGGCGCAGTCCGGTGGCGGGCCGGGTTGTGGCGGATGCAAACATGTGGAACCTCCCTGCTTTGTGTTTGTCGTCGCGACGAGTTGCGGGCAGCCTAGGTCCAACCGGATCGCTTGGCAATCAGCCCGACCGCGTCAGCAGAGGGGGAAATGTCATGGCCACCGGGTCAGGCGGAGACGGCGTGAAAGGCCGCGAGATCGAGCCCGCGCGCCCACTGGCCGCGCGGATCGAGGCATCGGCGCTGCAGGCGGGTCTGTATCTGGTCGCCACCCCCATCGGGACGGCGCGCGACATCACCTTGCGCGCGCTGGACGTGTTGAATTCGGCCGATCTGCTGGCCGCCGAGGACACGCGGGTAATGCGGCATCTGATGGCGATTCACGGCATTCCGCTGCGCGGCCGCCGGGTGCTGTCCTATCACGACCACAATGCCGAAAAGGCCCGCCCCGCGCTGATGGCGGCACTGGCCCGGGGCCAAAGCGTCGCCTATGCCTCGGATGCGGGCACGCCGCTGGTGGCGGATCCGGGCTACCGTCTGGCGCGCGAGGCCGCCGAAGCAGGCGCGCGGGTCCATGCGATCCCCGGCCCCTCGGCGCCGCTGGTTGCGCTGAGCCTGTCGGGCCTGCCCAGCGACCGGTTCCTGTTCGCGGGCTTTCCGCCCCATGCCAAGGCCGCGCGCGCCGCCTGGCTGCGGCAATGGGCCGGCGTGGATGCCACGCTGATCCTGTTCGAAAGCCCCAGGCGCGTTAAGCAAACATTGGCAGAATTGTGCGAGATTGACGCGAATCGGGTTACAGTGGTGGCAAGGGAACTGACCAAGAAGTTCGAAGAGGTGATCCGGGGCCGGGCGGAGGATCTGGCGGTCGATCCGCGGCTGGACGGGCTGAAGGGAGAGGTGGTCATGCTGCTGGACAGGCCAACAATGCGCGAGGCCGGCGAAGACGATCTGCGCGCGGCCCTGTTGCAGAGGCTGAGCCGAATGAGTGTGAAGGATGCCGCGCGCGAGGTGGCCGAGGAATTGGGAATGCCGCGGCGGGATGTGTATCAGTTTGCGCTGGCTCTGGGCGCTAAAGGGGAATGATGCTGGATATGGGGCTGGCCTTTGCGCAGCCATCAAGGCCCGGCCCACGGCGCGAACGCGGGCGCCGGGCCTGTCTGTCGGGTGCCATGGCGGAACAGGCGGTGGCGCGCAGACTGCGCGCGAAGGGATTTGAAATCCTGGCGGAGCGCTGGCGCGGGGCGGCGGGCGAGATCGATCTGATCTGCCGCGACGGCGACTGCGTGATCTTCGTCGAGGTCAAGCAGGCTGCCACCCATGAGGAGGCGGCATCGCGGCTGGGCGCGGGGCAGCAGGGCCGCATCTGCCGGGCGGCCTGTGACTATTGCGAAAGGCTGCCCCTTGGGCAACTGACCGAGATGCGTTTCGATGTTGCCCTGGTCGATGGTCAGGGCCGGGTCGCGATCCTTGAAAACGCCTTCGGCGACTGCTTCGCCTGAGACTTGCATCCGCCCGGTCGCCGCGCGACAAGCGGGCAAGCAAGGTCAGGGGATGCCGATGAGCCTTTATGTCGCGTTGCAGATGGATCCGGTTCAGCATGTCTCGGTCGATGCCGACAGCACCTTCCGGATCGGGCTGGAGGCGCAGGCGCGCGGGCATCGGCTGTTTCAGTATACCGTCGACCAGCTGCGCTATGACGAGGGTCGCGTGATCGCACGGGGCCGGCCCGTCAGCCTGCGCAGGAAACAGGGCGAGCACGTGACATTCGGCGATTGGGACGAGGTGGATCTGCGCGATTTCGACGTGGTCTGGCTGCGCCAGGATCCGCCTTTCGACATGGCTTATGTGACGTCGACGCATCTGCTGGACCGGGTGCATCCCGGCACATTGGTCGTGAACGACCCGTTCTGGGTGCGGAATTGCCCCGAAAAGCTGATGGTTCTGGATTTTCCCGATCTGACGCCGCCGACCATGATCGCGCGTGACCTCGCGGCCTTCCGCGCGTTCCGGGCACGCCACGGCGAGATCATCGTCAAGCCGCTTTACGGCAATGGCGGCGCCGGGGTGTTTCATCTGAAACCGGGCGATCCCAACCTGTCCGCATTGCTGGAAACCTTCGCCGGCATCAACCGTGAACCGATGATCGCGCAGAAATATCTTGCCGCCGTCAGCCGGGGCGACAAGCGCATCATCCTGGTCGATGGCGAACCTGTGGGCGCGATCAACCGCGTTCCGCAGGAAGGTGAGGCGCGGTCGAACATGCATGTCGGAGGGCGCGCCGAAAAGATTGGTCTGACCGCGCGGGAACGCGAGATCTGCAAGAGGATCGGTCCGATCCTGCGCGAAAAGGGGCTGATCTTCACCGGCATCGACGTGATCGACGGTTGGCTGACCGAGATCAACGTGACTTCGCCCACCGGCATTCAGGAACTGGAACGGTTCGACGGAATCAATGCCGCCGAGGCGATCTGGGTCGCGATCGAGCGGCGCTGGCGGAACGCTGAGGCCGTGGCAGGGGGCGTCCGCGCCTCACCCCCGAAGGTATCTGGAAAGAGCGTGGGGGCTCAGCCGCCCGCGACAAAGGGCAGGCGATAGCTGATCGCCTCGGCCAGATGCGGAGTCCGGATATCCGCCGACCCGTCGAGGTCGGCGATGGTGCGGGCGGTGCGCAGGATGCGGTGATAGCCGCGCGCGGTCAGGCCCAGTTTTTCGGATGCCTTGACGATCAGGGCGCGGCCTTCCTCGTCCGGCGTCGCGATCTGGTCGAGGATCGCGCCGGAGGCATCTGCATTCACACGCAATTTCTCGTGATTCTGAAATCGACGCGCCTGGATTTGACGTGCGGCGGCCACGCGGGCAGCAATGTCGGTCGATCTGTCTCCGGTCGGGGGCAGTTCAAGATCCAGGAAGCTGACGGCCGGAACCTCGAGGCGCAGATCGAAACGGTCCATCAGCGGGCCGGAGATTTTTCCCAGATAATCGGCGCCGCAATTCGGCACCCGCGCACAGGCGCGGGCGGCATCGGCCAGATAGCCGCAGCGGCAGGGATTGGCGGCCGCGACCAGCAGGAAACGGCAGGGATAGCGGACATGGGCGTTGGCGCGGGCAACGACGATCTCGCCGGTCTCGATCGGCTGGCGCAGGGTTTCCAGGACCGGTCGTGGAAATTCCGGAAATTCGTCCATGAACAGCACGCCGTTATGGGCAAGGCTGATCTGGCCGGGCTTCGCGCTGCGGCCGCCGCCGACAATCGCGGGCATCGAGGCCGTGTGATGCGGTTCGCAGAAGGGCGGATGGCGCAGGATGCCGCCATTGTCCAGAATGCCCGCCAGCGAATGGATCATCGAGGTTTCCAGCGCCTCGGCCGGGGACAGCGGCGGCATGATACCGGGCAGGCGGGCGGCCAGCATGGATTTGCCCGCGCCGGGAGGGCCGACCATCAGCAGGTGATGGCGGCCGGCGGCGGCGATTTCCAGCGCCCGCTTGGCCCGTTCCTGGCCCTTGACCTCGGACAGGCAGTTGGTCGCGGGGCTGGCCTCGATCAGGCCGGGCCGGGCGCGCGCCAGCGGCGCGCGGTCGGTCAGGTGATCGACCACCTCGCGCAGATTGCCGGGGGCGAGGACCGGCACGGCCTCGACCCAGGCCGCCTCGGCGCCGCAATCGCGAGGACAGATCAGGGCGCGGTCGTCCTCGGCCGCGGCCACGGCGGCGGGCAGGGCGCCCGCGACCGGCACGAGACGCCCGTCCAGCGCCAGTTCGCCCAGGGCAACGCAGCGGGCCAGTTCCTCTTTCGGGACGATTTCCAGCGCCGCCAGCACCGCCAGCGCGATGGGCAGGTCGAAGTGCGATCCTTCCTTCGGCAGGTCGGCGGGCGACAGGTTCACCGTCAGCCGGCGGTTCGGAAGTGCGATCGAAAGCGCGCCGAAGGCCGCCTTGACCCGTTCGCGCGCCTCGCTGACCGCCTTGTCGGGCAGGCCCACGATGCCAAAGCCCGGAAGACCGGCCGCGACCGAACATTGCACCTCGACCAGACGTGCCTCGACGCCTTCGAAGGCGACCGAATAGGCGATCGCGACCATGTTTCCCCCTGCGCTTGCCGGCAAGGGTTAACGCGGTGTCGATTAAGGATTGGTTAACAGCGGCGCTTTCCTTGCGGCAGGCCCGCGCCGGGTCTATCTGTTCCAGCGAACCTGCGAGGGCGAGATGACCGGCAAACGCATCCTTCTGATCATCGGCGGCGGCATCGCGGCCTACAAGATCCCGCAGCTGATCCGGCTGATCCGGGGCGAGGGCTGGACCGTCAGCCCGGTCCTGACCCGCGCGGGTGCAGAATTCACCACGGCGATGACGATTTCGGTCCTGGCGGGAGAGGCGGTTCATGACGGCCTGTTCGACATCGCCAAGGAGGCCGAGATCGGGCATATCCGGCTGACCCGTGACGCCGACCTGGTCGTCGTCGCGCCCGCGACGGCGGATCTGATGGCGAAGATGGCCCAGGGGCTGGCCGACGATCTGGCCTCGACGCTGCTGCTGGCATCCGACAAGGGGGTGCTGGTCGCGCCCGCGATGAACGTGCGGATGTGGAATCATCCCGCGACTCAGCGCAACCTGGCAGTCTTGCGCGCGGATGGCGTGGCGGTGATCGGGCCGGATGAGGGCGACATGGCCTGCGGCGAACACGGCCCGGGACGAATGGCCGAGCCCGAGGCGATCATGGCCGCGATCCGGGCCAGGCTGGATACCGGACCGCTGCTGCTGGAACCGCAGGCCCAGGTCGCCAGGGGCGTGCTGGCGGGGCGGCATGTGATCGTGACCTCGGGGCCGACGCATGAACCCATCGACCCGGTGCGCTATATCGCCAATCGCTCGTCGGGGGCGCAGGGGGCGGCGATTGCCGGGGCGCTGCGCGATCAGGGCGCGCGGGTCAGCTTCGTGACCGGACCGGCGGCGGTGCCGGCGCCCGCCGGGGTTGATGTGATCCGAATCGAGACCGCGCGCGAGATGCGCGACGCGGTCGAGGCGGCCTTGCCCGCCGATGCCGCCGTGATGGCCGCGGCGGTGGCCGATTGGCGGGTGGTCAATGCCGTCCCGCGAAAGATGAAGAAGGACGGATCCGGGCGTCCTCCGACCCTGGATCTGGCCGAGAATCCCGATATCCTGGCCTGGGTCAGCGGGCTGGACGGGCGGCGTCCGAAACTGGTCGTGGGCTTTGCCGCCGAGACGGATGACATCGTGGCCCATGCCACCGCCAAGAGGCTGCGCAAGGGCTGCGACTGGATCGTTGCGAACGATGTCAGCGATGGCACCGGGATCATGGGGGGGACCGAGAACGCGGTCACGCTGATCGACGAGACGGGCGCCGAGGAATGGCCCCGTCTGGGCAAGGACGAAGTTGCGCGCAGGCTGGCGCGGCGGATCGCCGAGGCGCTTGCATGAGGGATTACCTGGACTGGAACGCGACCACTCCGCTGCGCGGCGAGGCGATCGCCGCGATGCGCGAGGCGATGGAGATTTCGGGCAACCCGTCCTCGGTCCATGCCGAGGGCCGGGCCGCGAAGATGGCGCTGGAAAAGGCGCGCGAACAGGTGGCGGCGGCCCTGGGGGCCGAAGGGGCGGATGTGGTCTTTACCTCGGGGGCGACCGAGGCGGCGGCGATGGTCCTGGCCGGGCAGGGGATCGCCTGCGCGGCGGTGGAACACAGCGCGGTCAAGGTCTGGTGCGATCCGGTGCTGGCGGTCGATGGCGAAGGCGTCGTGACCGTTCCCGACCCCGCGCGGGCCAGTCTGCAACTGGCCAATAACGAAACCGGCGTGATCCAGTCGCTGCCCGACGGGCTGGCCAGCAGCGATCTGACCCAGGCGTTCGGAAAGGTGCCTTTTGCGTTCAACTGGTTGGGTGTCACCGCAGGCTTTGTCAGCGCGCACAAGCTGGGCGGGCCGAAGGGCGTCGGCGCGCTGATCGTGAAGAAGGGCACCGATGTCCAGGCGATGATTCGCGGCGGCGGGCAGGAACAGGGACGCCGGGCGGGCACCGAGAACCTGATCGGCATCGCCGGATTCGCCGCGGCGGCGGCGGCGGCGCAGAAGGATCTGGCTGCGGGCGAATGGGACCGTGTGGCCGCGTTGCGCGACGCGCTGGAGACGCGGCTGCTGCAGATCGCGCCCCGGGCCCGTATCGCCGGAAAAGGCGCGCGACGGTTGCCGAACACGACCTGCATTCTTACATCTGGGTGGAAGGGCGAAACGCAGGTCATGCAGATGGATCTGGCAGGCTTCGCGATCTCGGCGGGCTCGGCCTGTTCGTCGGGCAAGGTCCGGGCCAGCGGGGCCTTGCAGGCCATGGGTTACGACGACAAGGCGGCGCAATCGGCGATCCGGATTTCCATCAGTCCGGCTTTGGTCGAGGATCAGGTGAACCGATTTGCGGATGCTTGGGAAAAGGCGTATTCACGCTGGCGCGAACGGAATGGCTGAGTGAAACGCTTGGCCGCAGGAAGGATAGAGGATGAACCAGACCACCGATCTTGACGTCCGCGAGGGTGTGGACCGCGAAACGGTCGAGACTGTCCAGAACATGGGCAGCTACAAATACGGCTGGAACACCGAGATCGAGATGGATTACGCCCCCAAGGGGGTGAACGAGGATATCGTCCGTCTGATTTCGGACAAGAACGGCGAGCCCGAATGGATGACCGAGTGGCGGCTGGAGGCGTTTCGCCGCTGGCAGACCATGTCGGAACCCCGCTGGGCAATGCTGAACTATCCCCATATCGAGTATCAGGATCAGTATTACTATGCCCGCCCCAAGAGCATGGAGGTGAAGCCGAAATCGCTGGACGAGGTCGATCCCAAGCTGCTGGCGACCTATGAAAAGCTGGGTATCCCGCTGAAGGAACAGATGATTCTGGCCGGCGTCGAGGGTGCCGAGGCGGTGCCTGCCGAGGGCCGCAAGGTCGCTGTGGACGCGGTCTTCGACAGTGTCAGCGTCGGCACCACCTTCAAGGACGAACTGGCCAAGGCCGGCGTGATCTTCTGTTCCATCAGCGAGGCGATCCGCGAGCATCCCGAGCTGGTGAAGAAATATCTCGGCTCCGTCGTGCCGCAATCGGACAATTTCTTCGCGACGCTGAACAGTGCGGTCTTTTCGGACGGCAGCTTCGTCTATGTTCCACCGGGCGTGCGCTGCCCGATGGAATTGTCGACCTATTTCCGCATCAACGCCGAGAATACCGGTCAATTCGAACGGACGCTGATCATCGCGGACAAGGGATCTTACGTCAGCTATCTCGAAGGCTGCACCGCGCCCAAGCGCGACACCAGCCAGCTTCACGCGGCGGTTGTCGAAATCGTCGTCCTGGAGGATGCCGAGGTCAAGTATTCAACGGTCCAGAACTGGTTTCCCGGCGACGAGGATGGGAAGGGCGGCATCTACAACTTCGTCACCAAGCGCGCCGATTGCCGCGAGGCCCGTGCCAAGGTGATGTGGACACAGGTGGAAACCGGTTCCGCCATCACCTGGAAATACCCGTCCTGCATCCTGCGCGGCGAGGAAAGCCAGGGCGAATTCTATTCCATTGCCATCGCCAATAACTGGCAGCAGGCCGATACCGGGACCAAGATGATCCATCTTGGCAAGAACACCCGCTCACGCATTGTTTCGAAAGGGATTTCAGCCGGTCAGGCGCAGAATACCTATCGCGGCCTGGTGTCGATGCACCCGCGCGCCACCAACAGCCGCAATTACACCCAGTGTGACAGCCTGCTGATCGGCGACAAATGCGGCGCCCATACCGTGCCCTATATCGAGGTCAAGAACACTTCGTCCCGCGTCGAACATGAGGCGACGACCAGCAAGGTCGATGACGATCAGCTGTTCTATTGCCGGTCGCGCGGGATGGACGAGGAAGAGGCGGTCGCGCTGGTCGTGAACGGTTTCTGCCGCGAGGTGTTGCAGGCCCTGCCGATGGAATTCGCCATGGAAGCGCAGTCGCTGGTCGCGATCTCGCTTGAGGGCTCGGTCGGCTAGTCCGCCGCCTACAGGAATATGACGATGGTGCCGGCTGCGGCACCGCAGCCACCGTCTGATGAGGAAAAAATGCTGAAGATCGATAACTTGCACGTCAAACTTGAAGAAGAGGACAAGCAGATCCTGAAGGGTCTGAGCCTCGAGGTTCCGGCCGGTCAGGTCCATGCGATCATGGGGCCGAACGGGTCGGGCAAATCGACGCTGTCCTATGTCCTGTCGGGCCGCGACGGCTACGAGGTGACGGACGGCTCGGCCAGCCTCGACGGCGCCGATCTGCTGGACATGGAGCCCGAGGAGCGCGCTGCCGCCGGCCTGTTCCTGGCGTTTCAATATCCCGTGGAAATTCCGGGCGTCGGCAACATGACCTTCCTGCGCACCGCCGTGAACGCGCAGCGCAAGGCGCGCGGCGAGGAGGAAATGACTTCGGGCGAATTCCTCAAGGCCATCCGCGAGAAGGCCAGGGAATTGCAGATCGACGCCGAGATGCTGAAACGCCCGGTGAATGTGGGTTTTTCCGGCGGCGAGAAGAAGCGCAACGAGATCCTGCAGATGGCGATGCTGGCGCCGCGCATGTGCATCATGGACGAGACGGATTCCGGCCTTGACGTGGATGCGATGCGGCTGGTCGCGGACGGCGTGAATGCCTTGCGCAGCCCCGACCGCAGCTTTCTGGTCATCACTCACTACCAACGCCTGCTGAATCACATCCAGCCCGACATGGTTCATATCATGTCGAAAGGTCGCATCGTGAAAAGTGGTGGTCCTGATCTGGCCTTGCAGGTCGAGGAAGATGGCTATGGCGACCTTCTGGCGGAGGCCGGCTGATGGCTGACGTGGCGGTCAAGACCAAGGAGGTGACGCCGCAGGTCAGCGGCGCGCCGAAGGCCGAGGATGCGTTGCAGGCGCGGCTGGCGGCGCTGGATCTGCCCGCGGGCGGCTTTACCGCGGCTGCGCGCCGGGATGCGCTGGCGCGGTTGCGCGCCATGGGTCTGCCCGGCCCGCGCGATGAATATTGGCGCTATACCGATCCGGCCACGTTCAGTGCGGCGAAGGCCGGGGCGATCGGGATGGAAGCGGACGAAGGACCGGACGGACCCTTGTTCGACGATCTGGACCGGTTGAAGATCGTTTTCGTGGACGGGATCTTTGACGCCGATGCCTCGGACGATCTGGCGCTGGACGGGATCGAGATCGCGTCGCTGTCGCAGGCTGACGGGTCGGGCGAGCATTGGGCGGCCGACCTCTATGGCAGCCTGGAATCGGCCGGGCAGAAGCCCGTCGCGCGTCCCTTTGCGGCGCTGAATACGGCGGCGGCGAAAGACGGCGTGCTGATTCGCGTGACCGGAAGGCCGTCACGTCCGATACATCTGATCTATCGCCGCAGGGACGAGGCGGCCGACGCGACCTGGCATCACCTTGTTCGTGTCGAAGCGGGTGCCGAGGCGACGCTGCTGGAAACCGGCATGGCCGGCGCGCGCACGAATGGCGTGATCGAGGCCGATCTGGCCCGGGGCGCGCGGCTGCATCATGTCGCCGCCCGGCGCGTGGGTCACGAGGCCGTGGGTCTGTCACATATCTTTGCCCGCGTGGCGGCCGAGGCGCAGTTCAAGAGCTTTACCCTGTCGGTCAATGGAACGCTGATGCGGCACGAGGGCGTGATCGAGTTCGTCGGTGACGATGCGGTCGCCCATATCGCCGCGGCGGTTCTGGGCGATGGCAAAAGCGGCCGGTTCCATCATGACGACACCATCTTCATCACCCACGGGGCCGAGCGCTGCGAAAGCCGCCAGGTCTTCAAGAAGGTGCTGAAGAACGGCGCCGTGGGCGTTTTCCAGGGCAAGATTCTGGTCAGGCCCGGCGCGCAGAAGACCGATGGATACCAGATCAGCCAGGCGCTGCTGCTGGACGAACGCAGTCAGTTCCTGGCCAAGCCCGAGCTTGAAATCTATGCCGACGACGTTGTCTGCTCGCATGGATCGACGACCGGTGCGATCGACGAGGAGGCGATGTTCTATCTGCGCTCGCGCGGGGTGCCGAAGGATCGTGCCATCGTATTTCTGGTCCTGTCGTTTCTGGCCGATGCGTTGCAGGAGGTCGAGGATGACGGGTTGCGCGGCCAGATCAACGATCGGCTGGAAGCGTGGCTGACCCGGCACGCGACGCAATGAGGCGCGGCGGCATCCTGCCGCGCATCCTGCAAAGCTGGTGGGCGCCGCGCCGGGTGGTCCGCGGCCTGTCGGACATGCCCGAGCGTGTGAAACTGATCGTGCTGATGGCCGCAATGCTGATTTTCCTGATCGCGCAGGCCCCGGCCCACGCCCGCGCAGCGCAACTGGACCCCTCGGTGCCGCTGGAGGCGCGAATCGGCGGGTCTCTGCTGGCGGTCATGTTCCTGATGCCGCTTCTGGCCTATGCTGTGGCGGCGCTGGTGTCTTTGCTCTCGCGATTCTTTCCCAGGCGGCTGACCCCCGAGGATTCGCGGCTGGCCCTGTTCTGGGCGCTGCTGGCGGTTGCGCCGGCGATGCTGCTGGCGGGTCTGGTTGCGGGACTGATCGGGCCGGGACCGGCGCTGATCGTGACGAACGGCTTGACCGGAATCGGTTTTCTGGTGATCTGGGGCGCCGGCATGGTGGCTTTGGCGAGGAAAGCATGAATTTCGACGATCTGAAGCAACTTTTCGGTCTGACCTTCCGCGATCCGGACGGTGCGGCGGTCATGCTGATCCGCAGCGGGCTGCCGATGCCGGTCCGGTGGATGGCGCTGATCGTGGCGGTCTCTGTCTCGGCCATCCTGTCCTGGCTGTCGGCACAGCTTTTCGTCGTGCCCGAGGCCGAGGCGCAATCGATCATGACCATCAGTTCGCAGCCCCTCGTGATGGCCGGGCTGCAACTGGGTGCGATCGTCCTGGCCTCGCTTCTGATGACCGGCGTCGGGCGCATGTTCGGCGGCGAAGGCCGGTTCGAGGACGCGCTGCTGCTGACCGTCTGGATCGAGATCGTTCTGCTGGTCGTGCAACTGGTGCAGGTGGCGCTGTCGCTGCTGTCGCCCACGATCGCGGGCTTCCTCGGCCTGGCCGCGATCGTGCTGTTCCTGTGGCTGACGGTGCGCTTTACCAAGGTGCTGCATGGTTTCCGCAGCCCGCTGAAAGTCTTTCTGGGCCTGGTTGGCACCGCCTTCGTCGCGGGCTTTGCGCTGTCCTTCCTGGCCGCCGCCTTCGGGTTGATGCCGGATATGGCGCGATGACGTTCGATGTCGCAAGGGTCCGCGCCGATTTCCCCATCCTCGGCACCCAGGTCAACGGCCGCCCGCTGGTCTATCTGGACAGCGGCGCCAGCGCCCAGAAGCCGCGTCAGGTCATCGACGCGATCAGCCGCGCCTACGAGGGCGAATATGCAAATGTGCATCGCGGGCTGCATCACCTGTCCAACCTTGCCACCGACAATTACGAACGGGTCCGCGCCATCATCGCCCGGTTTCTGAACGTCCCGCGCGAGGACGAGATCATCTTTACCAGCGGCTCGACCGAGGGGATCAATCTGGTCAGCTATGGCTGGGCCGCGCCGCGCCTGCGGGCGGGCGACGAGATCGTCCTGTCGGTGCTGGAACACCACGCCAATATCGTGCCCTGGCATTTCCTGCGTGAACGGCAGGGCGTGGTTCTGAAATGGGTCGAACCGGAACCCGATGGCAGTTTGCCGCCGGAAAAGGTGCTGGCCGCAATCGGTCCGAAGACACGGCTGGTCGCGGTCACCCATATGTCCAACGTGACCGGAACCATTGTCGATGTGGGCGCCATCGCGCATGGCACCGATGTGCCGGTGCTGGTCGATGGCTCGCAGGCGGCGGTGCACATGCCGGTCGATCTGTCCGCGATCGGCTGCGATTTCTACTGCATCACCGGACACAAGCTCTACGGCCCCTCGGGATCGGGCGCGATCTGGATCCGGTCGGACCGGCAGGCCGAAATGCGCCCGTTCATGGGCGGGGGCGACATGATCCGGACGGTGACCCGCGAGGCGGTCGACTACGCCGATCCGCCGCTCCGCTTCGAGGCCGGAACGCCCGGCATCGTCAACCAGATCGGTCTGGGCGCTGCGCTGGAATACCTCATGGATCTGGGCATGGACAACATCGCCGCGCATGAACGGATCCTGCGCGATCATGCCCGCGACCGGCTGCGCAGCCTGAACTGGCTGAACGTGCAGGGGGACGCGCCGGGGAAGGGGGCGATCTTCTCGATGACGATGCAGGGCGCGCATGCCCACGATATCTCGACCATTCTCGACAAGAAGGGCATCGCGGTCCGCGCCGGCAGCCATTGTGCCATGCCGCTGATGGACTTCTACGGCATCAACGCCTCGGCCAGGGCCAGCTTCGCGATGTACAACACGACCGGCGATGTGGACGCGCTTGTCGAAGCTTTAAGCTTCTGCCGCGAGCTTTTCGCCTGATTCTTGCAAAGTTCCGGTCCGTCGCCAAAGATCGCCCGACATGTCTTGCGGTGCCGCGGCGAAATCGGGCATCGCTTGCGTCAACCCGAAGAGGAGGCAGCCACCATGTCCGAGATTCTGGTTCTTGGCGCCGGCATGGTCGGGGTCACCACCGCGCTGGCTTTGCAGGAACGCGGCCACGACGTGATGATCGTCGACCGCAACGCGCCGGGCCGCGAGACAAGCTATGGCAATGCCGGCCTGATCCAGACCGAGGCAGTCGAACCCTATGCGATGCCGCTGGCGCCCGGCGCATTGATCCAGATCGCGATGGGGCGGGGCTATGACGTCAAATGGAACATTCCCGGATTGCTGTCGCAAGCGGGCGCGGTTTGGGCCTATGCCCGCAATTCGCTTCCCGCGGCCCACAAGCGCGCCTCGCAGGTCTGGGGCAGGCTGATCCGGCAATCGACCGACCGACATGGCCCCCTGATCGCGGCCGCGGGCGCCGACAACATCATCCGCCGGGACGGCTATATCGAGATCCACCGCACGCCCAGGCGGATGGACAAGGCCCGCAAGGCGGCCGAACGTTTCCGGACCGAATTCGGCGTCGAGGCGAAATTGCTCGACGGCCGCCAATTGCGGGCGCTGGAACCCTCGATCAAGATCGCGGTCGAAGGCGCCACCCACTGGAGCGACAGCTGGAACTGTTCCGATCCCGGCGGGCTGGTGGCGCGCTATGCGGCGCTGTTCGAAAAGCGCGGCGGGCGGATCATCAATGGCGACGCGGGCGATCTGCACCGCAAGGGCGCGGCGTGGATCGCCGACGAGGGCGAAGGTGAACACGCCGTCGTGGCGCTTGGACCCTGGTCGCCGATGATGCTGGCGCGTTTCGGGCTGAAGGTGCCGATGGTCTACAAGCGCGGCTATCACCGTCACTACCACATGGATGCGCCGCCCCATCACCCGATCGCGGATTTCGGCAATTCCGTCGTGATGTCGCCGATGCGGCGCGGCCTGCGCATCGCGACCGCCGCCGAACTGACCAGCCATCCCCGGCTGCTGCCGCCGCAATTGAGCCACGGCGAAGAAGCCGCGAAGGAATTGTTCGACATCGGCGCCCCGGTCGAGGCCGAACCCTGGACCGGCCGCCGCCCATGCATGCCCGACATGCTTCCGGTCGTGGGTCGCGTCCCCGATCAGCCCAATCTCTGGGCGCATTTCGGTCATGGCCATCAGGGCTTCACCCTGGGGCCGGTCACCGCCGAAATCCTTGCGGATCAACTGAACGGTGGCCATGGCTGGCCGGAACTGCAACCGGACCGTCTGAAACGATGATGGGGCCCGGCTTCTTCGTTGTCCAAATACCCGCGGGGGTGAATTGGCCGCAGGCCAAGAGGGGGCGGACAGCCCCCGCCTGATGCAAACCATCCGCGCCCCGGTTGACTTTCGCGCCCGCGCCCACACCTTGTGACTCTGCCTCAGGAAGGGTCGTCCATGGGCCACAACAATACCAGCGCGCCCGTCGCGCGTTTCCCCGAAGTGACCCGCCCCAAGCTCGAGGGCGGAAGGCGTTTCGTCATGCACAGCGAATTCCGGCCCGCCGGCGATCAGCCGACGGCGATCGCGGAACTGGCGCGGGGCGTGACCGAGGGCGAACGCGATCAGGTGCTGCTGGGTGCGACGGGCACCGGCAAGACCTATACCATGGCCAAGGTGATCGAGGAGACGCAGCGCCCGGCGATCATCCTGGCGCCGAACAAGACGCTGGCCGCGCAGCTTTACGGCGAATTCAAGGGCTTCTTTCCCGAAAACGCGGTCGAGTATTTCGTCAGCTACTACGATTACTACCAGCCCGAAGCCTATGTCGCGCGCAGCGATACCTATATCGAAAAGGAATCGCAGATCAACGAGGCGATCGACCGCATGCGCCACAGCGCCACCCGCGCGCTTCTGGAACGCGACGACGTGATCATCGTGGCGTCGGTCAGTTGCATCTACGGCATCGGCTCGGTCGAGACCTATTCGGCGATGACGCAGGACATGGTGGTCGGCGAAAGCTATGACCAGCGCGAATTTCTGGGCCAGCTTGTCGCGCAGCAATACAGGCGTCTGGACGCGGCGTTCCAGCGCGGCGGCTTTCGCGTGCGCGGCGATGTGGTCGAGGTCTGGCCCGCCCACCTGGAAGACCGCGCGTGGCGGTTCGATTTCTTCGGTAACGAGTTGGAGTCGATCACCGAATTCGACCCCCTGACCGGGACCAGGGCGGACACGTTCCGCCAGATCCGGATCTATGCCAACAGCCACTACGTGACCCCGCGCCCGACCATGCAGCAGGCGATCAAGGGCATCAGGAAAGAGCTGCACGACCGCCTGAAGCAGCTTCAGGACGAAGGCAAGCTGCTGGAGGCGCAGCGGCTGGAACAGCGCACCAATTTCGATCTGGAAATGCTCGAGGCGACCGGCGTCTGCAACGGGATCGAGAATTACAGCCGCTACCTGACCGGCCGCGCGCCGGGCGAACCGCCGCCCACCCTGTTCGAATTCATCCCCGACAATGCCATCGTCTTCGCCGATGAATCCCATGTCAGCGTGCCGCAGATCGGCGGCATGTATCGCGGCGACTTCCGGCGCAAGTTCACCCTGGCCGAACACGGGTTCCGCCTGCCATCCTGCATGGACAACCGGCCCCTGAAATTCGAGGAATGGGACGCGATGCGCCCGCAATCGGTCTTCGTCAGCGCCACCCCCGCAACGTGGGAGATGGACCAGACCGGCGGCGTCTTCACCGAACAGGTGATCCGCCCGACCGGGCTCTTGGACCCGCAGATCGAGATTCGGCCCGTCGAGATGCAGGTGGACGATCTGCTGGACGAGGTGCGCCGGGTCACGGCGGCAGGCTATCGCACGCTGGTCACCACGCTGACCAAGCGGATGGCCGAGGATCTGACCGAATACCTGCACGAACAGGGTATCAAGGTCCGCTACATGCACAGCGACATCGACACGATCGAGCGGATCGAGATCCTGCGAGACCTCCGTCTCGGGGCTTTCGACGTGCTGATCGGCATCAACCTGTTGCGCGAGGGGCTGGACATTCCCGAATGTGGGCTGGTGGCGATCCTGGATGCCGACAAGGAAGGCTTCCTGCGCTCGGAAACCTCGCTGATCCAGACCACGGGGCGCGCGGCGCGGAATGTCGACGGCCGCGTCATCATGTATGCCGACCGCATCACCGGCAGCATGGAACGCGCCATCGCCGAGACCGAGCGGCGGCGCGAGAAACAGATCGCCTATAATCAGAAACACGGCATCACCCCCCAGACCGTGCGCAAGAATGTCGAGGATGTTCTGGCCGGGCTGTGGCAGGGCGATACCGATCAGTCGCGTATCACGACCAAAGTCGACAAGCCGATGGTCGGCGCCAATCTTCGGACCCATCTGGAGGCGCTGCGGACGCAGATGCGCAAGGCGGCCGAGAACCTGGAATTCGAGGAAGCCGCGCGTCTGCGCGACGAGGTCAAGCGACTCGAGGCGGTCGATCTGGCGATCTCGGACGATCCGCTTGCGCGTCAATCCGTCATCGAAGAGGCGGCTGCCGCAGCCGTCGGCTCGTCCGGCCGTTCGACCGCCGGCCGCGCCGGCCAACGCGGCGGAAACAAGCGATCGAAGCGGCGGCGCTGAGGCCGGGATAGATGCCGCGCCGCCGCTGCGACCCTTTGGATCGACGAACTGGAGTCGGATCCCGGCCCTGCGGTGCAGGAATGTCAGGCGGGGTGGCGTGACGGGGCGGTGCCATGGGCAGCAAGACGATGGCTGTTTCGGGTGAGAACGCCGCATCCCCGGCGGCGTTGGCAAGAGGATGACAGCAAGGGAAAGCCGATGCGAATGTTCACGATCCTGACGACTGCCGCGGCCATCGTGGCGCCCACTCTGGTAATGGCGTCTTCGGACGAAGCCTGGGACGAATTCCGCACCGATGTCCGCGATGCCTGCAGGGCGCTTGTCGATGCCCCGGAAGGCGCCGACGTCGCGATCGAGGTCAACCCGTTCGGGTCGGAAAGCTATGGCGCGGCGCTGGTCACGGTGGCCTACGAAACCGGAACGGACCGGATGATCTGCATCTACGACAAGCGGGACAAGAGCGCCCAGATGACCGCGCCCTTCCACCCTGGGAATGCCGCGCCCTGACGGGCCGCATCCGCCCTTTCGCAAGGGCAGGTCCGAAGGGGCTGGCACGGCATGATCGTGGATTGCTTCTGCGGCGCGATGGCCAGGCCGGCCTTCCCGGGTGCAATGGGTGATCTTCCATGCGCCGGATGTCGCGGCCCGAGGCAATCTCTTCGGTGCCCGCGTGGCGCGGATGGGACTGTCCCTGCGCACCGCCCCCGATGCGCCGACGCCCGCGCGGATCGCGGTGCGTCGCAGGGCTTGATCCGGGGCGGCGCATTGGCGATAAGCGGCGAAAGACATGTCGCCGGAAAGGTTCGATCCATGCGCGTCCGTATCTACCAGCCTTCCCGCAACGCGATGCAATCGGGATCGCGCAGCAGGGGATGGGTGCTGGAATTTCCGCAGGCCGACCCGCGCGAGATCGACCCGCTGATGGGCTGGACCAGCAGCGACGACACCCAGAGCCAGGTTCGCCTGCGCTTCCAGACCCGCAAACAGGCCGAGGATTATGCCCGCGACAAGGGCCTCGATTACGTCGTTCATGAGCCTCAGAAACGCGCGCCCAACATCCGCCCGCGCGGCTACGGCGAAAATTTCGCGACAGACCGCCGCGCGCCCTGGACGCATTGACGCCGTTGCAGATCGAGGCAAGGTTGGCCCCGCTGACGCAAGGTCGTCGGGAGCAACAAGGATCTGCAGGACCGCCTTTTTATTTCTGAAACAAGACGATATAAAACATATACCCAAATGCGTGGACACCTAAAGGTGTTTGTAGGATGTCTCTTTTTGTCGATAATGGCGGGGTGATTGGCAAAAACTGGCAATATCAGGCGAGATGCGACCCGTCCATGGCTGTCTGTCAGTATATCCTTTTCAGATTTTGGAAGGCCGTCTTGAGCCGGAGGCAGGTTCAGCGATAACGCGATTCGCTAGCATGGGGCGTTGGGATCACGGGGTCGGGGCGCATAATGCCTTGGCGGCGTGGCAGAGGGCGCGGGCCATGCGGCGTTCCTTCTGCTCTGCGGTGGTGATTTGCC
This sequence comes from Paracoccus sp. L-17, assembly GCF_056857655.1. Classification (NCBI taxonomy): domain Bacteria; kingdom Pseudomonadati; phylum Pseudomonadota; class Alphaproteobacteria; order Rhodobacterales; family Paracoccaceae; genus Paracoccus; species Paracoccus sp. L-17. The sequence goes on along the minus strand of NZ_JBSXNM010000035.1, from coordinate 150,948 downwards.
GGCCGAACTAGGCGGCGATCAGCGCGGGAACCATGGGCCAGTTGCCGTGGTCCACTGGCGAGGACGTGATGGACGGGGACGACATCGACGTTGCCGCCTGCCTGCGCATCATCTTCCTGGGGACGTGGAGCAAGGACAAGAGCGTCAGCATCACCGTCGAGAGGGCGGGCTGATGCGCGGGCAGATACCGAACAGCTTCCAGCGCCATGCGCTGGAGCACTTGCCCGGTGCCGTGATGACAGGCAACTGGGTCAACTGGCGAGGCCAAGCGGTCATGTCATGGGCCGAAGTGGACAGGCTCGCCAAGGATGCTACACTGGCAGGGAAAGGAGGCCACACACATGAGTGAGAGAGTTCCGCCGACTGATGCGCAGCAGCAGATCTCGGCCTATGACCGGCAGCTTGCGGAAATAGACAAGCTTTTGGGCGAGGCCCGCAATTACAAGGCCGAGGCCCGCTGGTATGTATGGGTCGTGGCCAGCGGGGGGACGCTGGCAATCGTCGCCTTCGCCAAGCTGTTCCTCTAGCCTCACCAACGACAGCACATCATGGAGCAGCCCGCCCCTGCGAGGGGGCGGGCTGTTTCGTCGTGCGCTGTGCACGATTGCGAAGGAGACCAAGCAATGAAGATCACACTTTCCGACACCAAGCTGTTCGCCGCTGCCACCACGTCATGGCGGGGCCAGGGGATGGGCGCATGTATCTGATGACCGAAAGGTCTGGGGATCGCCTGCGTGACGGGCGCGTGTTCGGGTTCCGCCCGAAGGAAAGCATCTGGCATCTGAAGGACGTGGTCGAGAAGGCGGGGATCGAGCATGTCCCGCCCCATGCCAGCGGCCGGCACACGTTCGACTCTCGGTTGAATGAGAAAGGCTGATCGGCCAACGAGACATCGGTCATGTCCAAGGCGTGGTGTATCTGAGGCGGCCATCGGGTTTGTCGGTAGGGTCGGGTTGCGACGGCCAACCTGAACCGAGGGATGACCCCGATGACCAAACCCGTGACGGACCTGAGAGAGCTCGTAGAGAAGAGCGGCGATCCTCGACCTTCTCCGACGTCACCTCGAGTCCGAGCTTCTTCTTCAGCGCCCGGCCATCGCGCCTCGGACCGTGTGCGATTTATGCCGATGCCCGGATTATGCCGATGTAGATCTGTAAGCTGTTGTTTCTGTAGGAGTTCGCTGTGAAGGGCTCGGCATAATCAGACGGCTTCGAGGAAGGCGAGGAGTTTGTCTGTTGGCCGGAAGCGGCCGGGTTTCGCCGTGATTGGGGTCGTCCTTTCGATAGTGCGTTCCTTGCTCTGCAGATCCGCGTGCAAGTAGATCTGGGTCGTTTCGATTTGTTCGTGACCAAGCCAGAGCGCGATCACCGAGGTGTCGATCCCGGCGCGCAGCAGGCGCATTGCTGCGGAATGCCGCAGCACATGCATGGTCACCCGCTTGTGCGCCAGAGACGGACAGACCGCCGTTGCGTCCGCGACATACTTGGCCAGCCGGCTCTCAACCGCATCGCGGCTGAGGGTGCGTCCGGTGCGTGTCGGGAACAGCGAGTCCACGGGCCCGCCTGCGCGCTCGGCGATCCAGATTCGCAAGACGGCGACGGTGCCCGAGGTGAGCGGCGTGATCCGCTGCTTTCGCCCCTTGCCGGTGCAGCTGACATGCGCGCCGGCCCCGAGATGGAGGTCGGAGCAATTGAGCCCGATCAGTTCGGACGCCCGAAGGCCCGTCTGGACGGCGAGGCCGATGAGCGCCGTGTCGCGCCGCCCGGTCCAGGTCGCCCGGTCCGGCGCGGCCAGCAGGGCGTCGATCTCTGCCTCGGTCAGCCAGGTCACCAGCCGTCGCTCGAAGCGTTTCGGCGGGATTGCCAGCACCCGTTCGATGGTTGCGGCGTGTTCGGGATGGCGCAGGGCGGCGTAGCGGAACAGGGAGCGGATCGCGGCCAGTCTTGCGTTGCGGGTGCGCACCCCGTTCTGTCGTTCTCGCTCCAGATGGTCGAGGAAAGCGCCGATCAGGAGCGCATCGAGATCGTCGATGTCGAGCTTTCCCGGTGCCTTGCCGTGCCGCTCCGACGCGAAGACCAGGAGCAACCGCAGCGTGTCGCGATAGGCTTGAACCGTGTTCGGGCTGACCTGGCGCTGGCGGATGAGGCGGTCGGTGAAGAATGCCTGTAGGGTCGTGGCGAGCGTAGTCATGCGTCACCCGCCAAGTGGCGCTCGAGCCTTTCGCCGACCAGTGCCAGAAGTTCTGGCGCGGCCGACAGGTACCAGTAGGTGGCGCCGGGATCGGCATGACCAAGATAGGTGGACAGGATCGCGAGGCGGGAGCCGGGTCGTCTGTCCGGTAGTCGTCTGCGATGGTGCTGACGGCGAAGCTGTGTCGAAGATCGTGGATCCTGGGTCGGCATACTGCGGAACGCGGAACGATGGCGCAGTGATGCAGGAGCTTGTGGAAGACCCAGTGCACGGTTCCATAGCGCAGCCGTTTGCCGCGCGAGCTGATCAGCAGGACCGGCGGGCCCTCAGGACGGGGTCGGTCATCGAGGCGCAGATAGGCGTCGAGGGCTGCGACGGCCGTCGGGTGCAGCGGCAAGGCACGCGCCTTGTCGAACTTTCCGTGCCGGATCGTCACCATGCCGCCGCTCGCGTCGAAGTCGCCCTGATCGAGGCCGATTGCCTCGCCGATCCGCATGCCGGTCACCGCCAGCAGACCGATCAAGGTCCGGTAGGTCGCCTAGGGGGCGGGCGGCGGCGTCGGATCGCGGGAGACCATCGCGACATGTTCGAGCCTGCCGGCCGCGCCACTGAGGATGCGATCCCGCACCTGCCGGAAGCTCGGGTCGTAGCGCCGCTGGAAGCCCAGCATGCAGGCGATGCCGGTCGCTTCGACCGATTGGGTGGCTTCAGCCACCTGCGCGAAATCGAGGCTGACGGGCTTTTCGCAGAACACCGCCTTTCCCGCCTCGGCCGCGCGCAGAAGAAGCGGGGCGTGACTGTCGGTCGAGCTTGCGATGATGATGCCGTCGACCGTGGCGTCTGCGAAGACGGTATCGGCGTCGGTCAGACTCGCACCGGTGCGTGCTGCAATCTCTTCCGCGTGCGGGCCCGCGACCGGATCGACGATATAGGAAAGGCTCGCGCCGGGCGATGCCGCGGCGTTGAGCGCGTGAACCTGGCCGATGCGGCCCGCGCCGAAACAGGCGAGTTTGATCATGAGGGTCCTCCCTTCGTCGCGGCCGTTCTCCTCCGAAAGCCACCTGTCGCCTCTTTACGATTGCCGTCGTGGGGGCGATACATCGGCATTGATGAAATCTCATGAAGCGAGGCGTCATGAGATCGAAGGCGACCGCGCGCGATGTCGCCCGGGAGGTAGGCGCGTCGCTGGCGACCGTGGACAGGGTGCTGAACAATCGCGGCGGCGTCGCGCCCGAGAAGGAGCAGCGCGTGGTGCTCGCGGCGCGGCGTCTGAAGCTCGACCGTGCGCTCGATTTCCGCGCCGCGCGCACGCTCCGCATCGGTATCTTCGTGCAGCCGCCGTCGAATCCGTTTCACGCGGCGTTGGCCGAGGCGGCCGAGTGCCATAACCGGGGTCCAAATCCGTTCAACTTCGAGTTTTCGGTGCTGCATGTCGATCCTGGCGCACCGAACTGCACGGCGCGGACGATCCGAGAAATCGCCGGCCGCTTCGACGCCTTGATCATCTGCGCAGCCGAAGATCCCGAGATCGTCGTTGCCCTTCGCGGCTTTGCGGCGACGGACAAGCCCGTGGTCGCGCTCGCCACGGATTTCGGACCAGACGTGCTCCATATCCACGTAGGACCGGACGACTACCGCGCCGGGATGCTTGCCGGACACCTGATGGGCCGGTTCCTGAGCCGTGAGGGCGGCAAAGTGCTTGTCGTCGCCGGGATGAGCCTCATGGTCGGGCAGAGACAGCGGCGTGAAGGCTTTCGGGCCGCAATCGCCGAGGGCTTTTCCGCAATCCAGATCGTTGGGGAGGTCGAAAGCGGAGAGAACGGCGAGAAGGCCGGGCTGCTTGTGGCGCGGACGCTCTCGCGACATCCGGATCTCCGCGGTATCTACAACGCCTCGGCGGATGCTGCCGAGATCGCCGAGGCGCTGGCCCGTGTGCAGGATCGGGGCCGCCGCGTCTTCATCACGCACGGGCTGACCGAGGATCGTCGCCGCCTGCTGCGCGCCGGCGCCATCGATGCGATCATAGATCAGAACCCCGAACTCGAGTTGCGCATTGCCCTCGAGGCGCTGGCCGAACGTTTCGGACGCCTCGAGACCGGCCCCGAGACCACGATCACGCCCGTCTGCATCCACACATGCGAAAATTGCTGACCGAGCGACCTGTTTTCCTTGCGGCTCTCTCCGCATCAGCACTAAGCTGCTTTTGCATCAGGAGTGATTGAATGTCATCAAGACCGACCATCAAGGACATCGCTGCCGAAGCCGGCGTAAGCACCGCCACGGTGGACCGCGTCCTCAACGGACGGGTGCAGGTGCGCGAGGAGACGGTGCGCAAGGTTGCCAACGCAGCGCACAGGATCGGGTACCACGCAACGGGTCTCATCGATCAGCGGCTCGTTCCGACCATGCCGAAGATGACGTTTGGTTTCGTGCTGCACAAAGGGAAGCAGGAATTCTATCGGAATTTCGCGCGCGAGATCGAACAGGCGGTCGCAAATCGCCGCGATATCCACGGCAAAGCCCTTGTCCGCTTCGCCGCCGACCAGAACCCGGAAAGCTTCCTGCAGGAAATCGACGCGATATCCGGGGAGGTCGATGCGCTGGCGAGTTCCGCCGTCAATCACCAGAACATCAATCGCGAGGTCCAGCGTCTGCAAGGTCAGGGAATTCCCTGCTTTGCCCTGCTGAACGATTTCGCCCAAGGCGTCCGCGCGAATTATCTCGGGCTCAACAACATGCAGGTCGGCCGGATCGCCGCGTGGCTTATTAGTCATACTCAGAGCGAGCCGGGCAAGGTTGCCGTCTTCGTCGGCGGCAGCCGCTGGCACGGCCATCAACTGCGCGAGACTGGGTTCCGTAGCTATCTGCGCGAAAGCGCGCCCGATTTCGCCGTCGTCGACACGCTCGTGAACCTCGAGACGCGCACCGTCACCCACGAAGCGACCATCGACCTTCTCGCGCGCCATTCCGATCTGCGTGGAATCTACGTGGCCGGCGGCGGGATGGAGGGTGCCATCGCGGCCCTGCGCGAGGTTTGTCCTCCTGGGAAGGTGTCTCTCGTGGTGAACGAACTGACCGAGGAAAGCCGCGCCGGACTGGTGGACGGCTATGTCACGATGGTCATTGCGACGCCCCTCGCGCAGCTTTGTGCCGACCTGGTCGAGATGATGTTCAACGCGGTGCGCACAGGGTCTTCCGAGACCCCCGGCCAGCACTTCCTGGAACCCAGGCTCTATTTGCCGGAATCGATCTGAGCGACTTGATTTTATTACATCATATAGGCGGTTGAAAAATACGGCATAAATGATGTAAAATACATCGTTATGATTGACCGAATCTTCTCCCTAGTGTCATGAATGCCCGTGCTAAGGAGGCGTGGGGCTGAACCCACGGGCAAGGGGGAGGAGCCCGCGACAGGACCGCGTCTGACGATGCGGTTGCGGGTCGCTGAACTGGTGAGGACAAGCTCCGCTCCGACCTGAGGGCCATCCGCCTCCAAAGCACTTAACTTGCCGTTTGAGCGGCGAACCCGGCCGATCGGGAAAATCGGCTGGACACCACACGTGGGAGGAGACCCCGAGATGAAGAAGCTTTTCGCCGCCACCACGCTGGCGACCCTGATGTCCACATCTGCCATGGCAGAAACGATCGGCGTCTCGATGGCGCTGTTCGACGACAACTTCCTGACCGTTCTGCGCAACGGCATGATCGAGCAGGCCGAGGCGATGGATGGCGTCGATATTCAGGTCGAGGACGCTCAGAACGACGTGGCGCGCCAACTCGACCAGATCAAGAACTTCGTCGCCTCGGGCGTCGACGCGATCATCGTCAATCCGGTCGATACCTCCGCCACACAGGCGATGTCCGACGCGGCCGAACAGGCAGGCATTCCGCTCGTCTACGTGAACCGCCAGCCAGTCAACGTGGACACGCTACCCGACAACCAGGCCTTCGTCGCTTCCGACGAGCGCGAATCCGGCACGCTCGAGACCGTCGAGATCTGCGATATCCTCGCCGCTGCGGGCAAGGATCCGGCGAACGTTTACATCATGATGGGTGAGCTTTCTAACCAGGCTGCCGTTCAGCGCACCCAGGACATTGACGACGTGATCGCCAACGATCAATGCGCCGTCGAACTGAACGTCATCGACCGGCAGACCGCCAACTGGTCGCGCGACGAGGCGCAGGATCTGATGACCAACTGGCTCTCGACCGGCGAGCCCTTCGATGCCCTCATCTCGAACAATGACGAGATGGCGATCGGCGCCATTCAGGCCATGAAGGCGTCCGGCATCGCGATGGAGGATGTGGTGGTCGGCGGCATCGACGCGACCCAGGACGCACTTCTGGCCATGGCCGCCGGTGAACTCGATGTCAGCGTTTTTCAGGATGCTGCGGGCCAAGGCGCAGGCGCGCTCGACGCGGCGCTGAAGCTGGCCCGCGGAGAGGACGTGGACCAGAAGGTCTATGTTCCGTTCCAGCTCGTCACGCCGGAAAACATGACAGAGTTCACCAGCAAGAACTGACTGCCGCGCAGGGCTCCGGGACAGCGTTTAGTCACGTCCCGGAGAGCCGAGCATTCCGAAGTTCCTTCAAGGGAGTAAAATCCGCCAAATGGCCGACTCGTCGCATGGAACCGGCGGCCTGACCTTCGACATTTCGAAGCGCAGCCTGCCGCCCGAAGCCGGGGTCGCGATCGCCCTGGTTCTGATCGTCATCGTTTTCGAGCTTCTCGGACGATTGCTCATGAACGACAGCTTCCTGTTCAACACGCGCGAGAACGTGAGCGGCATCTTCAACCAGGCGCGACTGGAGATCATCATTCTTCAGGTGTCGATCATCGGCATCATCGCGCTCGGGGTCACCCAGGTGATCATCACCGGCGGGATCGACCTGTCGTCCGGCTCGGTGGTCGGAGCCACCGCGATGATCGCCATGAGCTTCGCGCAGGTCAGCGAAATCAACGGCCTCGAAAACACGCGGGCCGTCTTCTTCGATCAGGGTCTCGTCGACCTCCCGATCATCGTCCCGCTCTTCGTTGGCATCATCTGCGGACTGATCGCCGGGGCAATCAACGGGTTGCTCATCGCCTATACCGGTATCCCGCCCTTTATCGCCACGCTCGGCATGATGGTTTCTGCGCGCGGTGTGGCGAAGTGGTGGACCGCCGGCCAGCCGGTCTCCTTCCCCACGGAGAGTTACGCCGAGATCGGCGCGGGCATGATGCCGGTCGTCATCTTCATCCTCCTCGCCATGCTGTTCCACCTGCTTCTGCGATACACCGTCTACGGTAAGCACACATATGCGATCGGGTCGAACGAGGCCGCGGCGCGGATGTCCGGCATCAAGGTCGCCCGCCACAAGGTGCTGGTGTACACGATCGCAGGACTTCTTGCCGGGGTTGCCGCGCTGGTCCTGAGTTCCAAGAACCTGACCGCGCAGGCTGGTATGGGCACGATGTACGAACTGGACGCCATCGCGATGGCCGTCATCGGAGGCGTGTCGCTGTCAGGGGGGCGCGGCTCGATCCCCGGCACCGTTCTCGGAGCGCTGATCTTCGGCGTCATCATCTCCGGGTTCACGTTTCTCAGGCTCGACGCCTACTACCAGGAAATGGTCAAGGGCGCGATCATCGTCGGTGCCGTGGTCCTGGACCAGTGGCGGCAGCGCCGTTCCGCGGCTCGTAGATAAGGGAGGACGATATGGCCAGCGACATCCAGACCAATCTTGCCGGGGCAGAGGCCCCGTATTCGGAACAGCCCCTTGGCGACGTTATCCTGAAAACCGAGGGCCTGACCAAGTACTATGGCGGCGTCCACGCCTTGGTCGACTGCAACTTCGAGATCCGAAAGGGCGAGCATGTGGCGATCATGGGCGACAATGGGGCGGGGAAATCCACCTTCGTGCGCCAGATCACCGCGGTGGAACAGAGAACGGCCGGCAAAGTCTGGTTCGACGGACAATATGTCGAGTTCGATGGTCCTCTGGCAGCCCGCGAGGCCGGCATCGAGACGGTGTTCCAGACGCTCGCGCTCGCCGATCATCTCGACGTGCCGGACAACCTCTTTCTTGGCCGCGAAAAGACGTTTTGGAACTGGCTCGGGCCTTTCCGGGCGCTCGACTACAAGGGCATGCGCGAGGCGACGCGGCAGGGGTTGGAAAAGACGGGCGTGAAGATCCCGAACCTGTCGAACACGATCCAGAACATGTCCGGTGGTCAGCGGCAATGTGTGGCCATCGCCCGGACGGCCACTTTTCACTCGAAGCTCACCATCATGGACGAGCCCACTGCAGCGCTCGGCGTGCAGGAGACCGCGCAGGTGGAAAATATCATCCGCACGCTGAGGGAGCAGGGCGAGCCGCTCATCCTCATCAGCCACAACATGCGGCAGGTGATGGATCTCTGCGACCGGATCGTCGTCTGGCGGCGCGGCCGCGTCGTCGCGAACCTCCGCAAGAAAGAGACCGACGGCCAGGACGTGGTCGCCTACATCACCGGCGCCAAGACGCAGCCGGAATACGCGGACGCCGCCTGATTTCACCTCAACGGCCGGACCGAGATGTCCGGTCGGCCTGACCACCCGCCCGCGGCAAGACCCTGCGCCCTGCCAATGGCCGCCTGCACCCTGGAGGCACCCGAAATGAAGATCGCCCTCGACCCGTTCATGCACCGCCACCTCAGCCTCGAGGAGCTGCCTTCGAAGGTGGCCGAGCTTGGCTATGAACATATCGAACTCAGCCCGCGCGCAGATTTTCTCGAATGGTTCAAGGCGCCGCGCGTGTTCCCTGACCGCATCAAGCGGTTCAAGAAGGCGCTATCCGACGCCCAAGTAGAGGTCGCGACGCTCTTGCCCATGTATCGCTGGGCCTCGAACGACGAGGAGGAACGGAAGGCAGCCGTCCGCCACTGGAAACGCGCCATCGAGATCGCCGTGGAAATGGGCGTCGACACGATGAACAGCGAATTCGGCCGTGGCCCTCATCCTGACAAGGGCACCTGCTACTGCTGCCGCACCGGCAGCATGATCGAGGCCTGTGAGGACGCGTGGTGGCGATCAATGGAGGAACTGGTGCCGGTCCTGGAGAAGGAGGGCATCCAACTCAATATCGAACCCCATCCCGAGGACTGGGTCGAGACGTTGCAGCCGTCGGTGGACCTGATCCGCACGGTGAGTTCGAAGAACGTGCGCTTTCTCTACTGCACGCCGCACACCTTCTATTTCGGCGACGACACCGTGGCGATGCTGCGTGAATGCGCCGACGTGCTCGCACATGTCCACATCGCGGACACGTTCAATCACAAGGCCAGCTCGGGCCTTCGCTACATCATCAATCCGCCCGGCTCGTCTGCGCGCGTCCACCAGCACCTGAACATCGGTCAGGGCGAGGTGCCGTGGGACGATTTCTACAAGACTCTCGCCGAAATCGGTTTCGACGGGATCATGACCGCCTGCGTCTTCGCCTGGGAAGAGAAGGCCGACGAGAGCGGCAAGTTCATGCGCGCAGAGATGCAGCGCCTCATCGACAAGCATTTCAACTGAGGATCACGGAATGACCATTTCTCAGACCATCTCGGCCGACACCGGCACCCGGCTTGTCCGCATCGGTGTCATCGGCACCGGCATGATCGGCACCGACCATACCCGCCGCATCCAGGAGGTCCTGACCGGCGCCGAGGTCGTGGGTCTGTACGACTACGCGCCTGCTAACGCCGAAAAGCTCAAGGGCGCGCACGCGCCGAACGCGCAAATCTTCGATAGTGGCGAGGCGCTGATCGCGTCGGACGACATCGACGCCGTGCTTGTCTGCTCGACCGGTTCCACGCACGAGCAATATGTTCTGGCGGCGATCGCGGCCGGCAAGCCGGTGTTCTGCGAGAAGCCGCTGGCCACGACCGCCGAGGCCGCGAAAGGCATCGTCGATGCCGAGGTGAAGGGCGGCAAGCGCCTGGTTCAGGTCGGCTTCATGCGTCGCTTCGACCAGGGTTACAACATGCTCAAGCGCACGATGGAGGAAGGGCTGGGCGAACCGCTCATGATCCATTCCTGCCACCGCAATCCGGCCGTGCCCGAGCAATACGTGACGCCGATGGCGATCCACGACACCTTCATCCACGAGATCGACACGTTCCGCTGGCTTCTGGACGACGATTTCGTCTCGGCGCAGGTCATCTTTCCGCGCAAGACAAAGCACGCCCATGCCAAGGTCGCGGACCCGCAGATCGTGCTGCTCGAGACCTCGAAAGGGGTGCGGATCGACTGCGAGATCTTCGTCAACTGCCGCTACGGATATGACATCCAGTGCCAGATCGTCGCCGAGGAGGGGGTCGCGAACCTGCCCGAGCCGATGGCCATCGCCACACGCAAGGAGGCGCGCCTGGGTCAGTCGATCCTGACCGACTGGAAGGACCGGTTCAAATCCGCCTTCGACGCCGAGCTTCAGGACTTCGTCGATCGCGTGCCCGGCGGCACCACCGGCGGCCCGTCCGCATGGGACGGCTACGTCGCGGCGATCTCGTCCGATGCCTGCGTCGAGGCGCAGGAGACCGGCAAGATCGTGGACATCTCGCTGCCGGCGCGCCCGGCGCTCTACGATTGAGGGGCTCTCGTCATGGAATTTGCAATCAACCACATCTCGGCGTCGAAACTGTCGGTTCAGGATTTCTTCGCGATGGTCCGGCGTCTCGGCGCGGACAAGGTCGAAATCCGCAACGACATTCCCGACGTGATGAACACGGTGGCGCCCGAGGACATCAAGGCGGCGGCCGAGGCGGCGGGCGTCACGATCCTGTCGATCAACGCGCTCTATCCCTTCAACGTCTGGTCCGGCGATCTGCCGGCCCGGGCCGAGAAGATGGCCGACTATGCCGCAGCTTGCGGCGCCAAGGCGCTGGTGATGTGCCCGCTGAACGATGGCACGAAGGTGTCGCGCAATGACCTGGTCGAGGCGCTGAAGAACATGGCGACCATCCTGCGTGAGCGGGGCCTGACCGGCCTTGTCGAGCCTCTGGGCTTCCCGATCTCGTCCATGCGCTCCAAGGCCGAGGCCATCGCGGCCATCGAGGCGGCGGACGGCGCGGACGTCTACAAGCTGATGCACGACACCTTCCACCATCACCTCGCGGGCGAAACCGAGTTCTTCCCCGAATGGACCGGACTCGTACACATCTCGGGCGTGACCGACCCGGACGTGACCGTGGACGACATGCTGGACGCGCATCGCGTGCTGGTCGATGGCAAGGATCGGCTGGAGAACATCCCGCAGCTCAAGGCCCTTTTGGCCGCCGGTTACGACGGCCCGATCTCCTTCGAGCCCTTCGCCGAGGAGGTTCACGCCCTTGACGATCCCGAAGCGGCGTTGCGCGAAAGCATCGGTTTCGTGTCCGCGGGGGTAAAGGAAACCGCGTCGGCTCAGTGATCGGTGCGGACAGGCCGGGCGATATCCTCCTCCCAATATCGCCCGGCCACCCGATAGACGAATGAAGGAAATGCGGACATGAAGACCCTTGACGTCATCACAATCGGTCGGTCCTCGGTGGACCTCTACGGCGATCAGATCGGCGGACGGCTCGAGGATATGGGGTCGTTTTCCAAGTATATCGGCGGCTCGCCCACCAACATCGCCTGCGGGACGGCGCGGCTGGGCCTTAAGTCGGCCGTCGTCACTGGCGTCGGCGACGAGCATATGGGCCGCTTCATAATCGAACAGCTGGCCCGCGAGGGCGTGAACACCGATGGCGTGAAGGTCGATCCCGACAGGCTGACGGCGCTTGTCCTTCTGGGCATCCGCGACCAGGAGCGGTTCCCGTTGATCTTCTACCGGTCTGACTGCGCCGATATGGGCCTGACCGAGGACGACATCGATGACAGTTTCATTCGTAGCGCCCGCGCGGTGGTGGCGACCGGCACCCACCTTTCGCATCCCAAGGTGGAGGCAGCAACGCTCAAGGCGCTGAAGATCGCTCGTGAGGCCGGGCTGCAGACCGCGCTCGACATCGACTACCGACCGAACCTCTGGGGTGTCGCCGGTCACGGCGAAGGCGAGAGCCGCTTCGTCGAAAGCGCGGCGGTCACGGCCAAACTGCAGGAAAGCCTGCATTACTTCGACCTGATCGTCGGCACGGAGGAGGAATTCCACATCGCCGGCGGCTCGACCGACACGATTCAAGCGCTGCGCGCGGTGCGCAAGGTCTCGGGCGCGACGCTCGTCTGCAAGCGCGGTCCGATGGGGGCGTCGGCCTTCGTAGGCGACATTCCGGACAGCCTCGACGAGGGCCAGACCGGCCCGGGCTTTCCCATCGAGGTCTTCAACGTGCTGGGGGCCGGCGACGGCTTCATGTCGGGGCTGCTGAAGGGCTGGCTCGATGGCGAGGACTGGCCCACGGCGCTGAAATACGCCAATGCCTGCGGGGCTTTCGCTGTCTCCCGTCACGGCTGCACCCCGGCCTATCCGTCGTGGGAGGAGCTTCAGTTCTTCTTCGAGCGCGGCATCGTGCGCCCCGACTTGCGAAATGATGTTGACCTCGAACAGGTCCACTGGGCCACGAACCGCGCGGGCGACTGGACCTCGGTCAAGATCTTCGCCTTCGACCACCGGGTGCAGCTCGAGGAGATGGAGGGATACACCCTGGAGAAAGGATCGGCATTCAAGGAGCTGTGCCTTGATGCGGCGCTGCGGGTGCAAGACGGGCGACCCGGCTTCGGCATCCTTTGCGACAACCGCATCGGCCGCTCGGCCTTGCACAAGGCGTCGGGCACCGGGCTCTGGATCGGCAGGCCGACGGAGCTTCCGGGGTCCCGTCCCATCAAGTTCGAGCCGGAGCTGGGGGACGATCTCGGCGGCCTGCGCGAATGGGCCAAGGAGAATGTCGTGAAGCTTCTGGTGTTCTGCCACCCGGACGACGACGAAAAGACGGCAGGGATGCAAGTCGCACGGGTCAAGCGGCTCTTCACGGCCGCGCGGCGCAACAGCCTTGAATTCCTGCTCGAGATCATCCCGTCGAAGGTCGGGCCGGTCGATGACGAGACCTCGGCGACGCTGATCCAGACGTTCTATGACGCGGGGGTTTATCCCGACTGGTGGAAGCTCGAGCCGTTCAGGACCAGGTCCGCCTGGCACAACGCCGTCGACGCGATCGAGCGCAACGACCCGCGCACGCGCGGCATCGTGGTGCTGGGCCTCGACGCGCCCGAGGCCGAGCTGGCCGAAAGCTTCCGGCTCGCGGCTTCGTTCCCGCTGGTCCGGGGCTTTGCCGTCGGCAGGACCGTCTTCGGTCAGGTTGCCCGCGACTGGATGGCGGGCCGGATCGTCGACGCCGACGCCGTCGCGACCATGGCCGACAATTACGCGCGGCTCTGCCGCATCTGGGACGAGGCCCGTGCGGGCCTGATGGAGGAGGTGGAAGCATGACCGCAACGATCAAGCTGACGGCCGCGCAGGCCATGGTGAGATGGCTCTCGGTGCAGCTGACTGAAGACGGTGAGCGTTTCGTCGAGGGTGTCTGGGCGATCTTCGGACACGGCAATGTCGCGGGGGTCGGCGAGGCGCTGCATCGCTTCCGGGAAGTCATTCCGACGTGGCGCGGCCAGAACGAGCAGACCATGGCCCATGCCGCCATCGCCTATGCGAAGACCAAACGACGGCGGAAGGCGATGGCCATCACCTCCTCCATCGGGCCGGGTTCGACCAACATGGTCACCGCCTGCGGGCTAGCGCATGTGAACCGACTGCCGGTCCTCATGATCTGCGGCGATGTCTTCGCCAACCGTCGCCCCGACCCGGTGCTGCAGCAGATCGAGGATTTCGACGACGGCACGGTCTCGGCGAACGACTGCTTCCGCCCGGTCGCGCGCTATTTCGATCGCATCTCGCGGCCCGAACATCTTCTGACCGCGCTGCCGCGCGCGATGGCGATGATGACCGATCCGCAGAATTGCGGCCCTGCCGTGCTCGCCTTCTGCCAGGACGTGCAGGCCGAGGAATTCGACTACCCAGAGGACTTCTTCACGCCGCGCACATGGCGAATTCGGCGGCCGGAACCCGATCCGCGCGAGGTGGCCGACGTCGCCCGGATGATCGCCGAGGCCGAGTGCCCGGTGATCGTGTCGGGCGGTGGCGTGCTTTATTCCGGGGCCGACGAGACGCTTCGGACCTTCGCCGAGACGCACAACATTCCGGTGCTGGAAACCCAGGCCGGCAAGGGCGGCATCGTCGCGAGCCATCCACTGAACTTCGGCTCGCCGGGCGTGACCGGATCGGGCTGCGGTAACGAACTGGCAGCAAAGGCGGACCTGGTCATCGGAGTGGGCACGCGGTTCCAGGACTTCACCACCGGCTCGTGGACGGTTTTCGGCCGCGAGGGGCGCAAGCTCGTGTCGATCAACCTGCATCCCTATGACGCCTCCAAGCACCTTGCGACGCCGCTCGTCTCCGACGCGAAGGTCGCGCTCGAGAAGTTGACTGCTGCACTCGGTGATCTGCGCTTCGACGCGCATGACCCCTCGTCACGCGAGGACTGGATCGCCGAGGTCGGCCGCGTCACCGCGGCGCCGGAGCCCGACACGAACGCGTTGCCCACCGACGCACAGGTGATCGGCGCGGTGCAGCGCGTCGCGACCGACGAAACCGTGGCGATGTGCGCCGCCGGCACAATGCCCGGCGCTTTACAGGTGCTCTGGCAGGCTGCGCAGGGCGGCTATCACTTGGAATACGGCTATTCCTGCATGGGCTACGAGATCGCCGGCGCCATGGGCATCAAGCTCGCCGCGCCGGAGAAGGAGGTCATCTGTTTCGTCGGCGACGGCAGTTACATGATGGCCAATTCCGAGCTCGCCACCGCCGCCGCCCGCAAGGTGCCCTTCACGGTCGTTCTGACCGACAACTCGGGCTATGGCTGCATCAACCGGCTGCAGATCGAGTGCGGCGGGGCCGAATTCAACAACATGTACAAGGACAGCGACGTCTGGCCGAAGATCGACTTCGTCGCGCATGCCGCCGCAATGGGCGCCCATGCGGAGAAGGCCGCCGATATCGCGGATCTGGAACGCAAGATCGTCGAGGCCCGCAGCCGCGACGTGCCGAGCGTGATCCTGATCGAGACCGACGCGGTGCCCGGAACCGGGGCCGGTGGCCACTGGTGGGATGTCGCCGTGCCCCAGACTGGCGGACCCGAGCGGCTCGAAAACGCCCGCCGCCGCTACAACGCCAACGCGGCGCTTCAGAGAACCTTCAATTGATCTGTCCTTCGGGAGACACACCATGATCCTTTACGGCACGAACCCCATCGCGTGGTCCAACGACGACGACTGGTCGATTGGCGATCACCTGAGCCTCGACGACTGCCTGAGCGATTGCCGCGAGATCGGTTTCGACGGCATCGAGAAGGGGCACAAGATGCCCGGCGACGGCACGGAGCTGAAACAGGCGCTCGGAGCCTTTGGCCTGCGGTTCGCCGCGGGCTGGTTTTCGACCAACATCCTGACGAACGACATCGAGACCGAGAAGGCCCGCCTGAAAGAGTGGATCGCGTTCACCAAGGCGGCCGGCGGCGACCACATCAATGCCTGCGAGTGTTCGAACACGGTGCATGGCAGCGACGGAACCCCGGTGAACGTCCGCCCCATCATGACGGACGCCGAATGGGACCGCTTCTCGAAGGGCTACGAGGCGCTGTCGGCCTATGCGCACGAGCTTGGCGTCAAGATGGGCTATCACCACCATATGGGCACGATCATCGAAAGCGCGGCGGATATCGACCGCTTCATGGAGATGGCGGGCCCCGAGACGCGCCTTCTGCTCGATACCGGTCACGCATGGTTCGGCGGTGCCGATCCGGCCGAGGTTGCGCGGAAATACATGGGCCGCGTGAGCCACATTCATTGCAAGAACGTCCGCCCCGATATTGCCAGGCAAGTTCGCGAGCAGGGTCTGTCCTTTCTCGAAGGCGTGCGGCGCGGGGCCTTCACCGTGCCGGGCGACGACGAGGGCGCGGTGGACTTCGCGCCCGTTTTGAAGATCGCGGCCGAGCACGGCTACGACGGCTGGCTCGTGATCGAGGCGGAACAGGACAGCGCGGTGCGCGACCCCAAGCATTATCAAGCTCTCGGGCTGCGTTCGCTGAAGCGGATGGCGGCAGAGGCCGGCCTCGACACCGCACATGAAGCTGTTTGATCCCGACCACCCCTTCCTCGCCCCCGCCTGGCGGCGGGGGCTGATCGTCGCGCTTTGCCTGGGCTGGGCGATCTTCGAGTTGATCACCGGCGCGGTGTTCTGGGCGATCCTCTTCGGCGCGCTCGGGCTCTGGTGCCTCTACGAATTCTTCCTGTCCCCCAGGGCCCGGGCGCGGGGACGCGACCGCGAGGACGAGCGATGACCGATCTGCAAAGAAAACCCTTCGGCACGCATGGCAAGGTCCACGAGATCACGCCGCAATCGGCGGGCTGGCGCTATGTCGGCTTCTCACTCTACCGCCTGCGTGCGGGCGAGACGGCCGCCGAGGCGACGGGCGATCGCGAAGTCATCCTGGTGATGGTCGAGGGCAAGGCCGCCATCACCGGCGCCGGTCAGGACTGGGGCATATTGGGCGAGCGGATGAACGTGTTCGAAAAGACGCCGCCCCATTGCCTCTACCTGCCGAACGGCACCGACTGGCAGGCAGTGGCCGAGACCGACTGCGTGATCGCGGTCTGCTCGGCGCCCGGACAGGGCGGTCACGAGGCACGCCGCATCGGACCGGACGGCATCACCCTCACCGAACGCGGCAAGGGCACCAATACCCGCCACATCAACAACATCGCGATGGAAAACGAGGATTATTGCGACAGCCTGCTGGTAACCGAGGTTTTCACGCCCGCAGGCCACTGGTCGTCCTATCCCAGCCACCGCCACGACGAGGACGACTTCCCCCGCATCACCTACCTCGAAGAGACCTATTACCACCGGCTGAGCCCGGCCTCGGGGTTCGGCATCCAGCGGGTTTATACCGATGATGGCGGGCTCGACGAGACCATGGCGGTCTCGGACGGCGATGTGGTTCTGGTGCCCCGCGGACACCATCCCTGCGGCGCGCCTTACGGATTCGAGATGTACTACCTCAACGTGATGGCCGGACCGCTGCGCAAGTGGCGCTTCGTGCCAGCGCCGGAAGTCGAGTGGATCATGCAAGGCGACGCATGAAGCCGAAGACGTCAGGCGCGAACGAACAACCTGCGTTCTGCCCGCGCGGTCTGGTCGAGGAATTCGACCACCGCTTGCACCCGGCGGTCCGTCTTGAGGTTCTCGTGCCAGACCGTCCAGTAGCTGCATTCCACGCGGACCTCCGGAAGCAAGGGTTCGAGATCCAATCCGGCAACCATGAAATCGTGCAGCACTCCGATCCCAGCGCCCATGCGAACCGCCTCGACCTGGCCGATCGCGGTCGCCACCTCGATGGTCGATCGCCAGTCCGCGAGAATGTCCGAGGCATAGTTCAGTTCGGGCGTGTAGATCAGATCCTCCACGTAGCCGACAAGCTCGTGCCGGGCAAGATCCGCAACGCTGTCCGGCCGCCCCCGACTCGCGATGTAGCCTGTCGATGCGTAAAGCCCGAGCGTGTAGTCGGTCCCGCGCGGGCCGCGATCGGCGAGAGAGCAGAGGAACTCGTCCCAGAAGACCTCTGCCTCGCTGGGGCTGGACGGCGATGCCAAGAACCTCTCTGCGGCCGTCCAGGTTGACGGCGACCGCCACTATGGCCGCGACTCTGGCGATCCGGCCGCCACGCCGCACCTTGATGTAGGTGGCGTCGAGCCAGAGGTAGGGCCATTCGCCTTCAAGGGGCCGGCCCAGGAATGCATTGACCCGTTCATCGATCTCGCCGCAAAGCCGCGAGACCTGGCTCTTGGACACGCCGGTCATGCCCATGGCTTTGACCAGATCCACCGAGCGGGTCGAGAGTCCTTGGACATAAGCCTCCTGAATGACCGCCGTCACGGCCTTTTCCGCCGCTCTGCGGGGCTCCAGGAACTCGGGGAAGCACGTGTCCTTGCGCAGATTCGGGATCATCACGTCGACCCTCCCGGCGCGGGCCTCCCAGGCTCTGGACCGATAACCGCTGCGGTGGTTCACACGGTCGTCGCTGCGTTCGTGCGCCCCGGCGCCGCACAGCTGGTCGACATCCAGCGCCATGAGGCGGTCGGCCGCGAACCCGAGCATCTCGGCAAGCAGGTGGATGTCGGATGTCTCCGACAAAAGCGCGCGCAGCGCCGCGGTCTCTGATAGGCTGTCCTTGGTCATGGTTGATCTCCTCGGTCAAAGGTCGGGTCGGCAAACCAAACCTTGGCCGAAGAACAGCCGTGGCCGCCAAGCGACCCGCACGGACCTCGCTTCGCTACGCGAAGGCTCCGCGCTGCCCGCGCTACCTGCGGGAACTACACCAACTGTCGGGACACCACTTGTGCAAGGATCGACCATAGTCCATTTCGCTGTGTCTACCCCGTCACAGGTGCCCGAAAATCGACCGTAACTCCCCCCAAGGCGCTTACACCTGTTGGTATTTTTGTTGGTGTCGACGTAATTTCCTCTTTTTTCAATGCTGTCGCCTTCCCTACGGGCTGCCACCGTCACCTCTTTTTCCTCCGCGCCTCGAACAGCCTGTTGCTGTTTGTGCCGCATTGAACGCGCTGATGTGCGGCATGAGCGGCTTGGAAACCGGCTCAGCAATCGGGTCGGCGCTGTTCTGCATGATTTGCATAGCCGCCAATCGCTTGCCGGATCGGGTGAATTGCGGGTGGTTTTCGGTTGACTTCGGGCGGGCGGCGGCTAAAAGGCGGGCTTCAAACGAATTCCACGGGGTTTGCGCCGCGCTTTCCCCGAAGCAGGAGCAGTAACCATGGCGAAGCCGACGACCATCAAGATCCGGCTGAACTCGACCGCCGGGACCGGCCACTTCTATGTGACCAAGAAGAATGCCCGGACGATGACCGAAAAGATGACCGTTCGCAAATACGATCCGGTCGTGCGGCAGCATGTCGAATACAAGGAAGGCAAGATCAAGTAGCGATCATGCCTGTTGCCCGGGGCCAAGCCCGACTTCGATAGAAGCCGTCAGGCGCCGCGCGTCGGGACGTCCCGGAATTCGTCCGGAAACCGGAAGGGTGTTGCGATTGCGCGATGCCCTTTTTCCGTATTCCGCGCGGCAATTCCGGCCACGGGTGGCGGCGGTTGTTCAGCGGTTGGCCGGGAACCGGGCATCGGCGCCGCTATCCGGCCTCGCGAACCCGCTCCTCGACCACCTCGAAAGGGACCGAGGGCTCGTCCTTGGCTGCGCGGATGACCAGCGAGGTCTTGACGCTGGCCACATTCGGGGCCGCGGTCAGGCTGTTGGTGAGAAACCGCTGGAACGTGGGCAGATCGGGCGAGACGCATTTCAGGATGAAATCGATCTCGCCGTTCAGCATGTGACATTCGCGCACCAGCGGCCATGCCTTCACCAGCGTCTCGAAGGCCGAAAGGTCGCGTTCCGATTGCGCCGCAAGCCGGACCATCGCGAAGACCTGAACCTCGAAACCCAGTTCGCGGGGGTCGATATCGGCGTGGTAGCCGCGGATATAGCCCATCTCTTCCAGCGTCCGGACACGCCGCAGGCAGGGCGGGGCCGAGATGCCCACGCGACGCGCCAGTTCGACATTGGTCATCCGGCCATCGGCCTGCAATTCGGCCAGGATCTTGCGGTCGATGTCGTCCAGTCTCGCGCCTGCCATGCTGCTCTTTCTTGAAACGGGTTCCGGCGTTGCAGGAAACTACAATGCGGCCCGCGTTTACGCAACATTCTTTCCGGCCTCGGCCATGTTGCACAAGCCGAACCAAGGGATTACCTGATGCCTCAAATCGAAAGCGGGGCGCAAGATGAGTGATGACACGCATGTGAAACTTCTGATCATCGGGTCGGGACCGGCGGGCTATACCGCGGCCGTCTATGGTGCCCGCGCGATGCTGAACCCGATGCTGATCCAGGGGATGCAGCCGGGCGGCCAGCTGACCATCACCACCGAGGTCGAGAACTGGCCGGGCGAGACCGAAATCCAGGGTCCCGACCTGATGGTGAAGATGGAGTCCCATGCCAGGGCGATGGGCGCCGAGGTCGTCACCGATATCGTCACCAAGCTGGATCTGGGCCGCCGGCCTTTCACGGCCGAATGCGACAGCGGCGCGCGGATCACGGCGGATGCGGTGATTCTGGCGACCGGCGCACAGGCGCGCTGGCTGGGGCTGCCCAGCGAGGAAAGGTTCAAGGGGTTCGGCGTCAGCGCCTGCGCGACCTGCGACGGGTTCTTCTATCGCGGCCGCGAGGTGCTGGTCGTCGGCGGCGGCAATACAGCGGTCGAGGAGGCGCTGTTCCTGACCAAATTCGCCTCGAAGGTCACACTGGTCCATCGCCGCGACAGCCTGCGGGCAGAAAAAATCCTGCAAAACCGGCTATTCAAGAACCCGAAGGTCGAGATCGTCTGGGATCACGAACTGGCCGAGGTGACGGGGACCGAGAACCCGCTGGGGGTCAGCGGCGCCGTGCTGACATCCGTCAAGGATGGCGGGACGCGGCGGATCGCCGTGGACGGGGTTTTCATCGCCATCGGCCATGCGCCGTCCAGCGAACTTGTCAAGGACCAGCTTGACCTGCATTCCGGCGGCTATGTGAAGGTCGAGGCCGGGTCCACGCGGACCTCGATCCCCGGCGTCTTCGCGGCGGGCGACCTGACAGACCACATCTATCGGCAGGCCGTGACCAGCGCCGGAATGGGCTGCATGGCGGCGCTGGACGCCGAAGCCTGGCTGGCCGAACGTGACGAGGCGGGCGAACCCGATCCGGCCGGCGCCGAACTGCCCGAACAAGCCCCGGCCGGGTGATCTGCTGGCTTGCCTGCGGGTATCGTCGGTCAGGCGGCGGGACGCGCCCCTGCGCTGTTGGCGCGAAAAGTGCGGGCCCAGGTTGAAACTTGCCTGCGGGGCGGCTAAGCGCGACGGGTTCGTAGCCGGCCGGTTCTCGGCTGCCTGCCCACTTTCGTTCAGCCATCCGAGCCCTTGCACATGACCCATCCGAACCAGACGCCGATCCCCGAGCTTTATGTCTCGCCCGAAGCCGCCGCCGCATTGAAGGACGAGGCGGGCCACATGCCCAGCTGGGATCTGACGCAGCGCCAGATCTGCGATCTGGAACTGCTGATGAATGGCGGCTTCAATCCGCTGAAAGGGTTCATGACCCGGGCCGATTACGACGGTGTTGTCAGCGAGATGCGGCTGGCCTCGGGGGCGCTGTGGCCGATGCCCATCAACCTCGATGTCAGCGAGGCCTTCGCCGAAGGGCTGGAGCCGGGCACCGACATCGCGCTGCGCGACCAGGAAGGCGTCATCCTGGCGATCATGTCGGTCACCGACAAATGGCGGCCGAACAAGGCACGAGAGGCCAAAGAGGTCTTTGGCGCCGATGATCTGGCCCATCCGGCGGTGAACTATCTTCACAATGTGGCGGGGCCGGTCTATCTGGGCGGTCCGATCAAGGGCCTGCAGGCGCCGACCCATTACGATTTCCGCGGTCGCCGCAACACTCCCAACGAATTGCGCACCATGTTCAAGAAGCTGAACTGGCGGCGCGTCGTCGTGTTCCAGACCCGCAACCCGCTGCACCGCGCGCATCAGGAACTGACCTTCCGGGCCGCGAAAGAGGCGCAGGCCAACCTGATGATCCACCCGGTCGTCGGCATGACCAAGCCTGGCGACGTGGATCACTTTACCCGCGTCCGCTGCTACGAAGCGGTGCTGGACAAATATCCGCAGGCCACGACCACGCTGTCGCTGCTGAACCTGGCGATGCGGATGGGCGGCCCGCGCGAGGCGGTCTGGCACGGTCTGATCCGCGCCAATCACGGCGCCACCCATTTCATCGTCGGCCGTGACCATGCCGGCCCGGGCAAGAACAGCGCGGGCGAGGATTTCTACGGTCCCTACGAGGCGCAAGATCTGTTCCGCAAGTATCAGGACGAGATCGGCGTCGAGATGGTCGATTTCAAGCATATGGTCTATGTGCAGGAACGTGCCCAATACGAACCCGCCGACGAGATCGAGAAAGGCGTGACCGTCCTCAACATCAGCGGCACCGAACTGCGCCGCCGCCTGCGCGAGGGGCTGGATATCCCGGATTGGTTCAGCTTTCCCGAAGTGGTGCGCGAACTGCGCCGCAACTCGCCTCCGCGCGCGCAGCAAGGTTTTACGGTGTTCTTCACCGGCCTCAGCGGCAGCGGCAAATCGACCATTGCCAACGCGCTGATGGTCAAGCTGATGGAGATGGGCGGCCGTCCGGTCACGCTGCTGGATGGCGATGTGGTCCGCAAGCATCTGTCCAGCGAGCTTGGCTTTTCCAAGGAACATCGCGACATCAACATCAAGCGGATCGGCTATGTCGCCTCCGAGATCAGCAAGAACGGCGGGATCGCGATCTGCGCGCCGATCGCGCCCTATACCGCCACCCGCCGCGCCGTCCGCGAAATGACCGAGGCCTACGGCGCCTTCGTCGAAATCCATGTCGCGACCGATCTGGAAGAATGCGAACGCCGGGACCGCAAGGGGCTCTACAAGTTGGCGCGTGAGGGAAAGATCAAGGAATTCACCGGGATTTCCGATCCCTATGAAGAGCCGCAAAACCCGGAATTGCGCGTCGATACCAAGGATCGCGACGTTGATGGATGCGCCCATCAGGTGCTGCTGACGCTGGAAAGCATGGGATTGATCGGGCTGAACTGAGGCGGGCGCGGTCCGGCCATTTCACGGATTTCCGACGGCCGCATCAGGGTTTCGCGGCCGTCGCATCGATGCAAGTGGCGAATGTGGGGAGCAGACATCTTGTCCGGCCTGGTGATTTCCCTGACGACCATTCCGCCGCGTCTGCCGCGAATCCGGCCGACGCTGCTGGATCTGCTGAATCAGTCGGCGCCGGTGGACGAGATCCGGCTGTATCTGCCGCGGCGCCACCGCCGGTTTCCGCTGGCCGAAGCCGAGATTCCCGATTTGCCCAAAGGTATCCGGCTGATCCTGGTCGACGAGGATTTCGGACCCGCGACCAAGGTTCTGCCGGCCGCGCGGGATCTGGCGGGGCAGGATGTCGAACTGATCTTCTGCGACGACGATCAGGCCTATGATCCCGATTGGGCAGGCTGGTTCCTTGAGGCGCGCAGGCAGCATCCCGACGCCTGCCTGGTTCAGAAGGGATACAATCTCGAGGATCGGCCCGAAGGCACGAAATACTATCCGCGCCACGATCCCGCCCACCAGCCGCGCGCGCAGCGTTTCCGGCGCGACCTGCGCTATCGCCTGCGGCGCGCGGCAAGTCTGGGAACGTGGCGTAAAAAACCCTTTGTCAAAAGTGGCTATCTGGACATCCTCGAAGGCTATCGCGGTGCGATGATCCGTCCCGATTTCCTGCCTGCCGAGGCGTGGGACATCCCCGAGACGTTGTGGATGGTTGACGATCCCTGGCTGTCGGGCCATCTGTTGCGCAATGGCCATCCGATCTGGCTGATCGCCGAAGCGCCACAGCCGACCCGCAGCCACGACGCGCGGCTGCTGGACGGGCTGAAACATTTCGTCGACAACGGATGCGATCGGCGCCAGGCCGATACCATGGCGATCGAGTATTTCCGCCGCCGCTATGGTCTGTGGCCCGATGGCAAGCCGCCGCAGCAGGCACCGGACGAATTGCCGCCACGTCCCGCCTAGGGTCGGGTGGCGGCGCAAAGCGGGCCCGGTCCATGGGTCAGGTTCCTTGCCGAAGGCATCGAAAGGACAGGGCATGACGGATCGCGACGCCGCCACGACGCAGGACTTCAATCCCTGGGTGGCGACGATCCTGCTGCTTCTGGGCAATTTCATGAACCTGCTTGACATCACCATCGTGAATGTCGCGCTGCCTTCGATCCAGCGCGATCTGATGGCCTCGGCCAGCCAGATGGAATGGGTCTCGGCGGCCTATGTGCTGGCCTTCGCGGCCGGGCTGCTGCCGTTCGGCCGGTTCGGCGACAAGCTGGGCCGCAAGCGGCTGTTCCTGTGGGGCGTGGGGCTGTTCACGCTGGCATCGGCGGTTTGCGGGCTGGCCCGCGACATGCCCATGCTGATCGGATCGCGCGCGGTCCAGGGCCTGGGCGGCGCGATGATGGTGCCGCAGGTGATGGCGATCATGCATGTGATCTTTCCGCCCGACGACAAGGCGCGGGCCTTTGCGCTGTCCGCCGTCGTGATCAGTCTGGGGGCCGTGACCGGGCCGCTGCTGGGCGGCGCGCTGATCACGGCCGATCTGTGGGGACTGGACTGGCGGCCGATCTTCCTGGTCAATCTGCCGGTCGGCGCGCTGGTGATGGTGCTGGGCGGCCGCCTGATCCCGGCGCTGGATCCCGACCGGCAGATGAGCATCGACTGGCCGGGCGTCGGCCTGTTCGGGCTGACCATCACCATGATCGTGCTGCCGGTGATCGAGGGCGCACTGCTGGGCTGGCCCTGGTGGTGCATCGCCCTGCTGGCGGGCGCCCTGCCGATGGCCGCGCTGTTCGTCTGGCGGCAGCTTCGGCTGGCGCGATCCGGACGCACGCAGCTGCTGCCGGTCGCGCTGATGCGGAACAAGGGCTATCTGTCGGGCCTGCTGATGGTGCTGCTGCATTTTTCGGCGATTCCGGGAATGTTTCTGGTGCTGGCCATCTATTTCCAGACCGGATTCGGGCTGGATCCGTTCCAGTCCGGTCTTGCGACCGCGCCCTTTCCGCTGGGCGTGATGACGGGCAGCTTCATCACCGGGCGTTTCGGCGCCAGGGGGCTGGCTGTGCGGATGGGAGTGGGGGCGCTGGTGCTGCTGATCGGGATGGCGTTTCTGCGCCATGTCGCCGGCAACCCGCCGCAGCCCTTCTCGGCGCTGGCGTTCACGCTGCCACTGGCGTTTTGCGGTTTGGGCATGGGGCTGGCGATCTCGCCCCTGTTCCAGCTTGTCCTGCATGCCGTGCCCGAACGGGATGCGGGCGCCGGGGCGGGGGCGATGCAGGCGTTTCAGCAGGTCGGTTCGGCGGTGGGCATCGCGACCGTGTCCAGCCTGTTCTTCGTGCGGCTGAAGGCCGGGGGCGGACAGGATTATCCGGCCGCCATGAACCATGCGCTGACCTATCAGCTTTTCGCATTCACGGCGATCCTGATCATCCTCGGCCTGCGGCGCTGGACCATGGGGCCGCCCCGGCCCGGCAAGAACCCGCCGGCAGACACGCCGTTGGCGGAATGAGCGGCTGGCGTTCGTCGCTGGAAGTTTTCGCGTTGGACCGCGATGCCAGCCGGGTGCTGCTGCGTTGCGACCGGCTGATCGAAGCGCCGAACTGGCATCCGGACGGCTGGTTCCTGGTCAATGGCGGCGGCCATCTGTGGCGCGCGGATGCCCGGGGGCTTTGGCGCATCGATACCGGCGAACTGCATCGCTGCAACAACGATCACGGTTTCCTGCCCGACGGGCGGATCATCCTCTCCTGCCAAAGCGACAGCGGCGCAGGCATCCATGTTCTGGAACGGAACGGTCCGCGCGATCTTGGCCTTGCGCGCCCAAGCTGGTGGCATTCGGCGCATGGAAACCGGATCGCCTATGCCTGCGCGCGCGGCGGCGACCGGGTGGTGCGTGTTGCCGTCCTGGACATGGCAAGCGGGGTCGAGCGGGTCCTGACACCGGGCCTCGCCCATCACGACGGGCCGGATTTCTCGGCCTGCGGCGAATTCATCTGGTTCAATTCGGATGCGACCGGGCAGGCCCAGATCTGGCGGATGCGGGCTGATGGCAGCGAGGCCGCTCCGGTCTTTCGCGACGCAAACGTGAACTGGTTTCCGCATCCCTCGCCCTGCGGCAGGCACGTTCTGTATCTGGCCTATCCGCCGGGAACCCAAGGCCATCCCCGCGACCGGTCCGTCCAGTTGTGGCTGATGGATATCAACGGCGGCAACAGACGGCGCGTGGTCGATCTGCACGGCGGTCAGGGCAGCCTCAACGTTCCCTGCTGGGCACCCGATGGCAGCGCCTTCGCCTTCATGCGCTATGCGCGCGAACAGCCAGCACCGGGGCGTGCCCCGGTGCAGCCTGTCAATGGACGCTGACCGGCGACAATTCGTTCTGCCGGGCCAGCATGAAGGCCAGAGAACGGTCTCGCACCAGCGCCAGACGCTCGCCGTCGGCATCGTGGACGGCATACATCGTGTCGAGGTCGGGAACCTGTTCACGCACCTCTTCGGGCAGGGTGCTGGTCGCGATCTTGCGGATATAGACGGTATTGGCGCTGTTGCCTTCGCCGAAATCGAATTTGGTATCCATGATGATCCCCTTTATTTGCGGCTGATCGGAATGGTCTGGACGACCTGTTGCGGTGCCGTTCGCCTCAGGTCGATGTGAAGCAGCCCGTTCTCGATATCGGCCGAGACGACCTCGACCCCGTCGGCCAGAACGAAACTGCGCTGAAAGGCGCGCGAGGCGATGCCGCGATGCAGGAAGACGCGATCGTCATCGGCCGGTGCCATGCGGCCCCTGATGACAAGCTGCCGATCCTCGGTGGTGACGGCCAGATCGTCCTGGGCGAAACCCGCGACCGCCAGCGTGATGCGAAAGCCATCCGGCGCGACATGTTCGATGTTGTAGGGCGGATAGCCTTCCGATCCCTTGGCCGCCCGCTCGGCCAGCCGTTCAAGCTGGTCGAAACCCAGCAGATAGGGATGCGTCCCCAGTGAAATCTTGCTCATTTCTCAGCCCTTGTCCATGAAAGCGACTGTCGGAGGATCCCGACGCGGCAACCCTTCCGGTTTCAATATGTGAATGAATCGCCGCCGGCGCAAGGTTCGCGCCGGGTTCAGCGCCGCGCCCGCCCGGTCCGGGGCGGCTGACGCAAGCTTCTTGTTAACACAGCGGCCGCAAGGGGCTATAAGAAAGGAAAGCAGGCCTGTCAGCGAAGTGTCGCCCCATGAACATGCATCACGAAATGTCCCATGACCAGATCGCGCGGGCGCGGCTGACCGCGCTGCGCTGCGAGCATCGTGATCTTGACGAGGCGATCTCGGCGCTGTCGTCGCAACAGCTGACCTCGACGCTGACCCTGCAGAGACTGAAAAAGCAGAAACTGGCGCTGAAGGACCAGATCGCCCGCCTGGAAGACGAACTGACCCCGGACATCATCGCCTGATTGCGGCGTAGCGCCGCGCGCGCTATGGCGTTGTCCGGCCAGAAAAGGGGGCGGCGCATGGAAAAACCCGTTGGAATCATCATGGGCAGCCAGTCGGACTGGGCGACCATGCGCG
Organism: Paracoccus sp. L-17; assembly: GCF_056857655.1. Taxonomy (NCBI): domain Bacteria; kingdom Pseudomonadati; phylum Pseudomonadota; class Alphaproteobacteria; order Rhodobacterales; family Paracoccaceae; genus Paracoccus; species Paracoccus sp. L-17. Next base: position 123,435 of record NZ_JBSXNM010000035.1, on the reverse strand, counting down.
AGGCGGCGACAATTCTGGACGATCTCGGGGTCGGCTTCGAGGTCCGGATCGTCAGCGCCCATCGGACGCCTGACCGGCTGTGGGATTATGGCAAGGGCGCAGTGACGCGCGGCCTGAAGGTGATCATCGCCGGGGCCGGCGGGGCGGCGCATCTGCCCGGAATGATGGCCTCCAAGACCCGGCTGCCTGTGATCGGCGTGCCGATCCAGACGCGGGCCCTGTCGGGTGTCGATTCGCTCTATTCCATCGTGCAGATGCCCAAGGGGTTTCCGGTCGCGACCATGGCCATCGGCGCGGCCGGGGCCGCCAATGCCGGGCTGATGGCGGCGGCGATCCTGGCGCTTGGCGATCCGGATCTTGCGCGGCGGCTGGAGGATTGGCGGGCCGCGCTGTCCGCCTCTATCCCCGAGGAGCCCGCCGATGAATGAGATTCGCAGCATCGGCATTCTCGGAGGCGGTCAACTGGGTCGGATGTTGTCGGTCGCGGCCAGCCGTCTTGGCCTGCGCTGCCATGTCTTCGACCCCGGCGCGGCGCCAGCGGGCGAAGTGGCATGGCGGCTGACGACCGCACCCTACGAAGATGACCACGCCCTTGCCGCCTTTGCCGAAAGCGTGGACGTGATCACCTACGAATTCGAGAACGTGCCGACCTCGGCACTGGATCTGCTGGAACGCCTGCGCCCGATACGCCCCGGCCGCCATGCGCTGGCGGTGTCGCAGGACAGGCTGGCCGAAAAGACCTTTCTGAACGAGATCGGGCTGGCCACGGCGCCTTTTGCCGATGTGCCCTCACAGGCCGATCTGGATGCCGCGACCCGGCGGATCGGGCGGCCCGCGATCCTGAAGACGCGACGCATGGGCTATGACGGCAAGGGCCAGGTCAGGATCGGCGGCGGGGCCGCCGAATGGACCGGCGCGCCTTCAATTCTGGAAGGTTTCGTCGATTTCTCGGCCGAGATCAGCGTCATCGTCGCGCGTGGTGCAGACGGGCAGGTGGCGGCCTATGATCCCGGCCTGAACGTCCATCGCGACGGCATCCTGCGATCCACGACGGTGCCTTGCGGGTTGCCCGCGCGCGCGACCACCGACGCGGTGCTGATCGCGGGCCGGATCGTCAACGCACTGGATTATGTCGGCGTGATGGGAGTCGAGCTGTTCGTGACGCCCGACGGGCTGATCGTGAACGAGATCGCGCCGCGCGTGCATAATTCGGGCCACTGGACGCAGGCCGGCTGCGCCGTCGATCAGTTCGAACAGCATATCCGCGCCGTGGCGGGCCTGCCCCTGGGCGATGGCAAGCGTTTCGCCGATGTGGTGATGGAGAACCTGATCGGCGATGATATCGGCCGCGTGCCGGATCTGCTGGTCGCACCGCGCACGCAGGTTCATCTCTATGGCAAGGGCGAGGCGCGGCCGGGCCGCAAGATGGGCCACCTGAACCGGATTGCGGAATGAGGGTTGCGCGCCCGAGGCTGGCGGTCCGCGCCGCGATCCTGCATCGTGACCGGCTGCTGATGGTCAACGCCTATCCGGGCGAACGCAGCGATCTGTGGTGCCTGCCCGGCGGCGGGGTCGAGCCGGGCCAGTCCCTGCCAGAAAACCTGATGCGCGAGGTGGCCGAGGAAACCGGTCTGCTGATCAGCGTCGGCGCGCCGTTTCTGGTAAACGAATTTCACGACCCGGCGCGCGGCTTTCATCAGGTCGACCTGCTGTTCCGCGCCACGCTGATCGCCACCGACGAGGTTTCGCTGGCCGATCCCGAAGGCGTGGTGAACCGTTTCCGCTGGGTCACGCAGGTCGAACTGGGCGCGTTGCGCCACAAGCCGGACAGCCTTGCCGCCGCCATCTGGGGCGATGCCGCGGCGCATTACGACCCCCTGGAAACCATCGTTCCCTGACTGGCCTCGGTCTTCGGCCAGGGACGATCAGCCCCGGCGTTTGCGGAACGCAAGCCTTACTCGGCCGCCTCGTTGATTGCGGTTTCGGAACCCGGCTTCATGCGAAAGCCGCGTTCGAGCTGGTCGAAGGGCGCGACCGGGTAATCGCCCGAGAAACAGGCATCGCAATATTGCGGGCTCTTGGTGTTGCGGCCTCCCGCCTCGCCGACCGCGCGGTAGAGCCCGTCCAGCGATACGAAGGCCAGGCTGTCGACGCCGATCCAGTCGCGCATTTCCTCGGGGCTCATCTGGGCCGCCAGCAGCTTGTCCCGCTCGGGCGTGTCCACGCCGTAGAAGCACGGCCAGGCGGTCGGAGGCGAGGCGATGCGGAAATGCACCTCGGCGGCGCCCGCGTCGATGATCATGTCCTTGATCTTGCGGCTGGTCGTGCCGCGCACCACGCTGTCGTCAACCAGAACCACCCGCTTGCCCGCGATCAGCGATCGGTTGACGTTCAGCTTCAGGCGCACGCCCATGTTGCGGATCTGTTCGGTCGGCTCGATGAAGGTCCGGCCCATATACTGGTTGCGGATGATTCCCATGCCATAGGGGATCCCGGATTCCTGCGCGAACCCGATCGCGGCCGGCGTGCCGCTGTCGGGGACCGGACAGACCAGATCCGCCTCGATCGGCGCCTCGCGGGCCAGTTCGACCCCGATCTGGCGCCGGGTCTCATAGACCGAGCGGCCGCCGATGATCGAATCGGGACGCGAGAAGTAGACATGTTCGAAGATGCAGAACCGGCCGGTCGAGGGCCCGAAGGGGCGAGAGCTTTCGACCTTGCCCTTGGTGATGACCACCATCTCGCCCGGTTCGATCTCGCGCACGAAATCGGCACCGATGATGTCCAGCGCGCAGGTTTCTGATGCCAGACAGAAGCCATCGTCGCCGACCTTGCCCAGAACCAGCGGCCGCACGCCCAGCGGATCACGCACGCCGATCAGCTTGGTCCGGGTCATCGCGATGACGCTGAACGCGCCCTCGACCCGGCGCAGCGCATCCTTCATCCGTTCGGGGATGTTGCGCTGGATCGACCGCGCCATCAGGTGGATGATGCATTCGCTGTCCGATGAGGACTGGAAGATGCTGCCGCGTTCGGTCAGCTCGCGGCGCAGGGCGGCGGCATTGGTGATGTTGCCGTTATGGGCGATGGCGCAGCCGCCCATCGAGAATTCGCCGAAGAACGGTTGCACGTCGCGGATCGCGGTATTGGCCTTGGTCCCGGCGGTGGAATAGCGCACATGCCCGATCGCCAGCGGTCCCGGCAGCGTCGCCATCACGTCGGTCTTGGTGAAATTGTCGCGCACATAGCCGAAGCGGTGGGCGCTGTTGAACCCGTGTTCGGGATCATGGGCGACGATGCCGCCGGCCTCCTGCCCGCGATGCTGCAACGCGTGCAGGCCGAGAGCGACGAAATTCGAGGCATCCGCCATCCCGATCGCGCCGAATACCCCGCATTCCTCGTGCAGGCGGTCCGAATCGAACGGATGGGCCAAGAATGGCTGCATCATGGCATCCTGACTGGCTTTGGACTGTCGAGGGCTATGTAGTGCGGGCCGGACCCAGAGTCACGCCCCGGCTATCCGCAGAAGCGGAATTTTCGTCACATCACCGACATCAGCGGCCATGGCCGGGCACGCCGCCTCAGTTCGAGGCCGGCGCCGCATCACCGGTCCGGGCCGGGGCGGTGTCCGGATCGACGGTTTCGGTCGTCGCGCCGCAGCCGCCGACCATCTGTTCGTAGCGGCTGACGATCCAGCCGGGCGCATCTTCGGGGATACGTTCGTCCATCTGGCCGCGCATCCGTTCGAACACCTGCGCCGAGCGTGAATTTTCGACCATCGCGACCTGCTGGCTGGTCATCACCCGGTCGTAGACGATGAAGACGATGGCGACCAGAAGGATGCCGCGCGCCACGCCGAACAGAAAGCCCATTCCCTGATCCACCCCGCCCAGGGCCGACCGTTGCACGACCGAGGAAAACAGCGGCGTGATGATCGAGAAGACGACCAGGGCGAGGGCGAAGACCACCGCGAAGCCCGCGATCGTGGCCAATTCGCAACTGTCGCCCAGGAAACGGTCCAGAACCGGAAGCTGGGCGATCATCGGCCGCACCGCAGCGGCGAAGAGAAAGGCCAGGATGGCCGCCGCGATCCAGCCCAGGATGGCCAGCGATTCGCGCACGAAGCCGCGCGACCATGCCAGTATCGCGGAAAGAATGATGACCGCCGCCACCACCGCGTCGATGATCGTGAAACCGTCCATGTAGTCCCGCCCCCGCGCCGGATATCGTTGCATTTTCAGGCGGTTCAGCCGGCGCCGAAGATCTCGCCCACAAATTCCGTCAGATCGGCGATGCGCCGCGTTCCCATGCCGCCGCGATCCGATCCGACCCCCTCGACCTTCTGGCCTTCGGGTAAGATCGCCTGTGAAAAACCAAGTTTCTGCGCCTCTTTCAACCTGTTTTCGGCCTGCGCGACGGGGCGCAGCGCGCCCGACAGGCTGATTTCGCCGAAAAGCACCGCCTCGGGCGGCAGCGCGCTGTCCTCGCGCGCCGACAGCAGGGCGCCGGCGATGGCCAGGTCGGCGGCCGGTTCGCTGACCCGCATCCCGCCGGCGACGTTCAGGAACACGTCGAGCCCGGCGAAGGGAATGCCGCAGCGGGCCTCCAGCACGGCAAGGATGGTGCTGACACGGCCGCTGTCAAGCCCGACCACGGTGCGGCGCGGCGAGGCAAGGGTGGAGGGCGCGACCAGGGCCTGAACCTCGGTCAGCACCGGCCGCGTGCCCTCGATCCCGGCAAAGACCGCGCTGCCGGGTGAAGGCTGGCCGCGTTCGGACAGAAACAGCGCCGAGGGGTTGGCAACCTCGGCCAGCCCCGCGCCGGTCATCTCGAACACGCCGATCTCGTCGGCGGGGCCGAAGCGGTTCTTGACGCTGCGCAGGATGCGGAACTGATGACCGCGCTCGCCCTCGAAATACAGCACGGTATCGACCATGTGTTCGACCACGCGCGGCCCGGCGATCTGGCCCTCCTTGGTGACGTGCCCGACCAGAACCACCGCCACGCCGCGCCGCTTGGCGAAGGTCACGAGCTCGTGCGCGGCGGCGCGCACCTGCGCCACGCTTCCGGGCGCGGCCTCGACATGATCGGACCACAGCGTCTGAACCGAATCGATGATGGCAAGATCCGGGCGTTCGCCGTCCAGCGTGGTCAGGATGTCGCGCAAGTTGGTTTCCGCCCCCAGCCGGACCGGCGCATCGGCCAGACCCAGCCTTTGCGCGCGCATCCTGACCTGTGCGCTGGCCTCCTCGCCGCTGATATAGACCGCATCGAGGCCGCGCCGCGCGAAGGCCGCAGCGCCCTGCAACAGCAGGGTCGATTTGCCGATGCCGGGATCGCCGCCGACCAGGATCGCGCTGCCGGGCACCAGTCCGCCACCCAGAACCCGGTCCAGTTCCGCCATCCCCGAGACGCTGCGCGGCGGCGGCGGCTCGTCGGTGGCAAGACCCGTCAGCGCAACGCGGCGCCCCTTGGCCGCGCCCAGACCGCGCCCCGGCCCGTGGCTCAGCGGAGCTTCCTCGACGATGCTGTTCCAGGCCCCGCAGGCATCGCAGCGCCCGGCCCATTTCTTGTGTGCGACGCCGCATTCGGTGCAGCTGAAGGCAGAGACGGATTTGGCCATGGGCGTCTTGTGCCATCTGGCCAGGGCGCCCGCAATACGCGTTGCAGCGGATCGCGCAGGCCCTTGGAGGGGTCGGCCTGCGCCCAGGCCCCGGTGCAGGAAAAAAGAACGGCGCGCCGGATTCGGCGCGCCGTGTGTAAGGTCCGGCATCGGAACCGATCAGGCCAGGCTATTGTCGATATCCTTGCAGGCCGCGACAAGACCCCTGACCGCCTCGACCGACTTGTCCAGCATCGCCTTTTCGTCCTTGTCCAGCTTGATGTCGATGACCTTCTCGATCCCGTTCGCGCCGATCACGGTCGGCACGCCGACATAGATCCCCTTCAGGCCATAGGCCCCGTCCACATTCGCCGCGCAGGGCAGCACACGCTTCTGATCCTTCAGATAGGCCTCGGCCATCTCGATGGCGCTGGTCGCGGGGGCATAGAAGGCGCTGCCGGTCTTCAGCAGGCTGACGATCTCGGCCCCGCCATCGCGGGTGCGCTGGACGATGGCATTCAGCTTGTCCTGCGTGGTCCAGCCCATCTTGACCAGATCGGGCAGCGGGATGCCCGCGACGGTCGAATAGCGGGTCAGAGGCACCATCGTGTCGCCGTGCCCGCCCAGCACGAAGGCGGATACGTCGCGCATCGAGACGCCGAATTCGAGGCTGAGGAAATGGCGGAAGCGGGCCGAATCCAGCACGCCGGCCATGCCGCAGACCTTGTTCGCGGGCAGGCCGCTGAATTTCTGCAGCGCCCAGACCATCGCGTCCAGCGGGTTGGTGATGCAGATGACGAAGGCGTCGGGCGCATGGGTCCTGATACCTTCACCGACCGATTTCATGACCTTGAGGTTGATCCCCAGCAGGTCGTCGCGGCTCATCCCCGGCTTGCGCGGAACGCCGGCGGTGACGATGCAGACATCGGCGCCGGCGATGTCTGCATAATCATTCGTGCCCTTCAGCGCCGCGTCGAAGCCTTCGGCCGGGCCCGATTCGGCGATGTCCAGCGCCTTGCCTTGCGGCGCGCCCTCGGCAATGTCGAACAGGACGACGTCGCCCAGTTCCTTCATCGCGGCCAGATGGGCCAGCGTGCCGCCGATCTGCCCCGCACCGATAAGTGCGATCTTGGGTCGGGCCATGGTTAACCTCCGATGTCATGGATGGAATCTCGCGGCGTTGGTTAAGCCCTCGACATCCGAATCGCAAGTCTCTGCCCGTGGCGTGCGGCATGGCAGCAGCCTTGGTCGCCGTTTCCGGATGCGGACCCAAGCGGCCGGCGAACCGGATCCGCAGGTCCGAAGGCAAAGGCGCCCCCATGGGCTGATATGGGGCTGATCCGGCCGGCGCGGGGGGGGCGATGCCGCGCCGCGGCAATTTTTTCCTTGCCATTTCTGGCTGCCAGAGGCAGTTTCGCGCAACATTATTTCCCGGAGGTCTGTCATGGCGCGCCCCTATCGTTCCGTCCTCTACATTCCGGCAGCCAACCGGCGCGCGATGGAAAAGGCGCAGGGGCTGCCGGCCGACGCAATCATCTTCGATCTTGAAGACGCGGTGGCGCCGCCGGAAAAGGTCGCGGCGCGAGAAGCACTGGGGGCGGCGCTGACCAGGGATTACGGAGCCCGTGCCCGGATCGTGCGGATCAACGCGCTGGCGAGCGAATGGGGCGATGACGATGCCCGCTTCTGCGCGGATCTGGTCGGATGCGCCGATGCGGTGCTGATCCCCAAGGTGGATACCGCGGCCGATCTGGATGCGGTCGCGGCGCTGTGCCCGGATCTGGCCCTCTGGGCGATGATGGAAACGCCGCTGGCGATGCTGAACGCGGCCGAGATCGCCGCCCATCCGCGCCTGCAGGGCATGGTCATGGGCACGAACGACCTGGCCAAGGAACTGAACAGCCGTTTTCGCCCCGACCGATTGCCGATGCAGACCGGGCTGGGGCTGTGTCTGCTGGCCGCGAAGGCCTTTCGAAAGGTGATCGTGGATGGCGTGTTCAACGCCTTCAGGGATGACGCGGGCCTGCGGGCCGAATGCGAACAGGGCCGCGACATGGGCTTTGACGGCAAGACCCTGATCCATCCGGCGCAGCTGGCCGTCGCGAACCAGGCCTTCGCCCCGACCGAGGCCGAGATCGCGCTGGCCCGACGCCAGATCGAGGCGTTCCGGCAGGCCGGCGCCGATGGCCGGGGCGTGGCCGTGGTGGATGGCCGGATCGTCGAGAACCTGCATGTCGAAACCGCCCGCAGCACCCTGGATCGCGCCGAGGCTATTGCAGCCATGGCCGGTTAGCGTCAACGTGAGGCCGATCCAGCCTATACGAAAGGAAGCCAGATGCTGATCCTGATCCTTGGCGTGGCCCTGTGGTGGGCTGCGCATCTGTGGAAACGCGTGGCGCCCGCCCAGAGGGCCGCGGTGGGAGACAAGGGCAAGGGGATGGTCGCCGCTGCCCTGATCGTTTCGGTGCTGCTGATGATCTGGGGATACAAGGCCGCCGACGGCCCGGTCTGGTGGGGCCCCTCGGCGGCGCTGGTCGGAATCAACAACCTGCTGGTGCTGATCGCCTTCTACCTGTTCGCGGCCAGCGGCATGAAGACGCGGGTGACGGCGATGACCCGCCATCCGCAACTGATCGGCTTTTCGCTGTGGGCGGTGGCGCATCTGCTGGTCAATGGTGATCTGCCCAGCCTCGTGCTGTTTGGCGGTCTGCTGGTCTGGGCGCTGGTCGAGATGGCGCTGATCAACCGCAGCCCCTGGAACCCGCCCGCCGGCCCGTTCCCGGCCCGCAAGGAGGCGATGGCCGCCGTCGGCGCAGTCGTCGTGCTGCTGGTGGTCGGTCTGATCCACGGCCTGATTGGCCCATGGCCCTTCGGAGGCTGAGATGACGACGCTTTACCGCTGCATTACCGATGATGACACCTCTCGCTTCTGCCACCGCGTCAGCGAGGCGCTGTCGAAGGGCTGGACCCTGCATGGCGGCCCCTCGATGGCCTTCGATCCGCAGAAGGGGGTGATGCGGATGGCGCAGGCGGTGACCAAGGACATCCACGCCGAATACCATTCCGAGATGAAGCTGGGACAGCAATGAGCAAGACCGATCCGGGCCGCTTCTTCGAGGATTACCGGGTCGGTCAGGTGATCCGCCACGCCGCGCCGCGCACCCTGGCCGAGGGCGAACGGGCCCTTTATCACGCGCTCTATCCGTCGCGGCATGCGTTGTATTCCAGCGACGATTTTGCCGCCGGTTGCGGCCTCGAAGGCAGTCCGCTGAATGATCTGATCGGCTTTCATGTCATCTTCGGCAAGACGGTCCCCGATATCAGCGTCAATGCCGTCGCCAATCTGGGCTATGCCCAGGGCCGCTGGCTCAACCCGGTCATGCCGGGCGACACGCTGCGCGCCGAATCCGAGGTGATCGGCCTCAGGCAGACCTCGAACGGGACATCGGGCGTGGTCTGGGTGCGCACGCGCGGACTGAACCAGATGGGCGAACCGGTGCTGGATTACGTCCGCTGGGTGATGGTGCGCAAACGGGCGCCCGACGCGCCGGCGCCCGACACCGTGGTGCCGGATCTGGATCCGGTCGTCGACCCGGCCGGTCTGGCGGTTCCCAAGGGTCTGGATTTTTCCGATTACGACTTCGAACTGGCCGGCGAGCCGCATCGTCTGGGCGATTACCATCCGGGCGAGCGAATCGACCACGTCGATGGCGTCACCATCGAAGAGGCCGAACATATGCTGGCCACGCGGCTGTGGCAGAACACCGCCAAGGTGCATTTCGACGCCACCTTCCGCAACGATGGCCGGCGGCTGATCTATGGCGGGCATGTCATCTCGATGGCCCGCGCCCTGTCCTTCAACGGGCTGGCCAATGCGCAGATGATCGTGGCGCTGAATGGCGGCGCCCATGCCAATCCCTGCTTTGCGGGCGACACGATCCGCGCCTGGTCCGAGGTGCTGGACAAGGCCGAGACCCGCGCGCCGGGCGTCGGCGCGATCCGGCTGCGGCTGGTCGCGACCAAGGGCGACAGCGCGGCCTTCGCGCTGAAGGGCGCGGATGGAAAATATCTGCCCGAGGTTCTGCTGGACCTCGACTACTGGGCCTTGATGCCGGTCTAGGATGCGGATTCTGGCCCGCCTGATCGCGGTATTCTGTCTGATCGGGCTGGCCGGCAGCCTTGCCGGGGCCTGGCATCCGGCCGGGGATTCGCTGGCCGTGTTCCGTCCGGCGCTGGCCGTCGCGCTGCTGCTGACGGCGCCTGTCCTGCGCGGGCGGGCCGGTTTGGCCGCAAGCGCCGTGGCACTGGTCGCGCTGGCGCCGATCCTGTGGGATCTGTGGCGGCCGGTGCAGGGGCCGGCGAACGGGATCGTGGTCTATCAGAAGAACCTGCGTTTCGATCTGGCCGATCCGGCGCCGATCATCGCCGATATCCGGGCCAGCGGCGCCGGAATCGTCTTTCTGGAAGAGGTCAGCTGGCGCAACCTTGCCGTGTCCGAACGGCTGAAAGCCGGGCTTCCCTATCAACTGATCTGTCCCGGAGACACCACCGGCGCCATCGCGATCCTGTCCCGCTGGCCGCTGGATCGTCGGGATTGCGTGCCGAAAAGCGGCCTGGCCTCGGCCCGCGCCCGCACCCCGATGGGGGCGGTGTCGGTCGCGGTGCTGCATCTGACCTGGCCCTGGCCCTACGGGCAGGCGGCGCAGCTGGACACGCTGATGCCGAAGATAAGAGGCATCGCGCAGCCGGCACTGGTCGGAGGAGATTTCAACATGGTTCCTTGGTCCCGCGCGGTCCGCGCGATCGCATCCGCGACCGGCACGGCGCCGCTCGGCCCGCTGCGCACGACGTTCATGCTGAAAGGGATCTATCCGATGGCGATCGACCATGTGCTGATCCCGCGGGGCTGGGCGGGCCGCGGCGGGACACGGCCGCGATTGGGCTCGGATCATCGCGGTGTGCTGACGCGGATCGGGCCGTGACAGGCGCCAGGCCGGGCTGTGCGGCCGGGAAGCGGGCAGGTGGCGCCAATGCGAGACATTGCGGCATTCCTGCTGTGATCACGCAGGCCGTGGCCGTGATCACAAACCGCGAATTCGACTTCTTTTCCACCGAAGCTCTGGTAACTGCGGATGACAGGTGGCACAAACGCGGTCAGTAACGGCACCAATCGCCAGCCCGTGCGGCCAGCCATCGCGCCCGCGCCGGGTCTGACAGAACCGACAAAGGAGGGCCGCATCATGGCCGATGTGAACCGGGGCAACCGGCCGCTTTCCCCCCATCTTCAGGTCTACAGGCTGCCCATCGCGGCGATCGCCTCGATCATGACGCGCATCACCGGGCACGCCCTTGTCGCGGGGATCGTGCTGCTGGTCTGGTGGCTGGTGGCCGCCGTCGCCAGCCCGGGCGCGTTTGCCGCCGCCGATTGGGTGATGCGGTCGTGGATCGGCTTCATCGTGATGACGGGATCGGCCTGGGCGCTGTGGTTTCACGCGCTGTCGGGTGTGCGCCACCTGTTCTACGATGCCGGTTACGGGCTGGAAATCGACGAGGCGAAAAGAAATTCCTGGGTGATCATCGTGGGGTCGGTCGTGATGACGCTGATCTCGCTGATCCTGTTCTTCATCGGCTGACCGAGGGCAACCATGCGCTACATCACCCCCCGCAAGGCCGCCGAAGGTCTTGGCAGCGCCCATAGCGGCACCGCACATCACTGGGCCATGACGGTCAGCGCCTGTGCGCTGGTCCTGCTGACCCCGGCCTTCATGCTGGTGGTCGGCAGCGCGATCGGCCTGCCGCGCGAGGGCGTCGCGGCCTATTTCGGGCGCCCCTATCCGGCGATCATCACCGCGCTGTTCATCGTCGTGGGCATGCTGCACTTCATCAAGGGCACGCGGATCATGATCGATGACTATCTGAAGCATACCGAGCGCAAGGTCGCGATCATCGTCTCGGTCATCTTCGGCTGGGCCGTGATCGCGGCCGCCCTCTTCGCGCTGGCGAAGATGGCCCTTGTGACCATCGTGATCTGAGGAAACCATGGCTGCTTACGAAATCCAGACGCATGATTATGACGTGGTCGTGGTCGGCGCCGGCGGTGCCGGGCTGCGCGCGACGCTGGGCATGGCCGAACAGGGCCTGCGCACGGCCTGCGTGACCAAGGTTTTTCCGACCCGCTCGCATACCGTCGCGGCGCAGGGCGGGATCGCGGCCAGCCTGTCGAACATGGGGCCCGACAACTGGCAGTGGCACATGTATGACACGGTCAAGGGCAGCGACTGGCTGGGCGATACCGACGCGATGGAATACCTGGCCCGCGAGGCGCCCAAGGCCGTCTACGAACTGGAACATTACGGCGTGCCCTTCAGCCGCACCGAAGAGGGCAGGATCTACCAGCGGCCGTTCGGCGGCCACACCACCGAATTCGGCGAGGGCCCCCCGGTCCAGCGCACCTGCGCTGCCGCCGACCGGACCGGCCACGCGATCCTGCACACGCTTTATGGTCAGTCGCTGAAGGAAAACGCGGAATTCTTCATCGAATATTTCGCACTGGACCTGGTCATCACCGATGGCCGCTGCACCGGTGTCGTCTGCTGGAAGCTGGACGACGGCACGATGCATGTCTTCAATGCCAAGATGGTGGTGCTGGCGACCGGCGGCTATGGCCGCGCCTATTTCAGCGCCACCAGCGCCCATACCTGCACCGGCGATGGCGGCGGTATGGTGGCGCGTGCGGGCCTGCCGCTGCAAGACATGGAATTCGTGCAGTTCCATCCGACCGGCATCTATGGCTCGGGCTGCCTGATCACCGAAGGCGCGCGCGGCGAAGGTGGCTATCTGACCAACAGCGAGGGCGAACGCTTCATGGAGCGTTACGCCCCAACCTACAAGGATCTGGCCAGCCGCGATGTGGTCAGCCGCTGCATGACGATGGAGATCCGCGAGGGTCGCGGCGTCGGCGAGGAAAGCGACCACATCTTCCTGAACCTGATGCATCTGCCGCCCGAGACGCTGCATGAACGGCTGCCGGGCATCAGCGAAAGCGCCAGGATTTTCGCCGGCGTCGATGTCACGCGCGAACCGATCCCGGTTCTGCCGACCGTTCACTACAACATGGGCGGGATCCCCACGAATTACTGGGGTGAGGTGCTGAACCCGGCCGAGGGCGCCCCCGACGCCGTATTCCCCGGTCTGATGGCGGTGGGCGAGGCCGGCTGTGCCAGCGTCCATGGCGCGAACCGGCTTGGCTCGAACAGCCTGATCGACCTGGTGGTCTTCGGCCGCGCGGCCGCGATCCGGGCGGGGCAGGTCATCGACCGCGAGGGCCCGATCCCCGCGACCAACCAGGCGCAGGTGGACCACGCGCTGGAGCGGTTCGACAAAATCCGCAATGCCGATGGCGGCACGCCGACGGCGGAGTTGCGCAACGAGATGCAGCGCACCATGCAGGCCGACGCGGCGGTGTTCCGCACCGACAAGACGCTGGCCGATGGCGTCCGGAAGATGGAGGCAATCGCCGCAAAGCTGGATGATCTGAAGGTGACCGATCGTGGCCTGATCTGGAACACCGACCTGATGGAGACGCTGGAACTGACCAACCTGATGCCCAACGCGCTGGCCACGATCGTGGCCGCCGAGGCGCGCAAGGAAAGCCGTGGCGCCCATGCGCACGAGGATTACCCTGAGCGGGATGACGCCACCTGGCGCAAGCATTCGCTTGCAAGGGTAGAGGGGAACACGGTTAAACTCGACTACCGCCCCGTCCATCTGGAACCTCTGACGAAAGAGGCAGAAGGCGGGATCGACCTGAAGAAGATTGCTCCGAAGAAGAGGGTTTACTGATGCGTTTCAAGATCATTGCCGCCTCGGGCCTCGCCGCGCTGACGCTGGCAGGCTGCGTCGCACCGATGCCGACCGCGACCGTTTCCACGCCGACCGCACCGGTCGTGACCACCCCGACCACCCTCGACGCCGCCTCGCGTCAGGTGGCGCGCAGCGTCGTCAACAGCGAGATGCAGAAGCGTTTGCCGGGCGTGAACACGGCGCCCTATACCGATTGCGTCATGTCGAACGCCACCACGGCGGAACTGATCGACATCGCGCAGGCCACGCGCAATGGCGTGGCGGGCACGGCCGACAGCGTCGCTTCGATCGTCTCGCGTCCCGCAACCACGCAATGCATCGCCAACGCCGCGCAGACGGCCTGAGCCGATGCGCGCCTGGGCGGCCCCGTTCCGGTCCGTGCCGCTGCTGGCGGCGCTGGCAGCCTGTGCTCCGATACCGGTGGAGCAGGCGGAACGGGTCTGCCTGCGCGATGCCGAACTGGCCCAGGCTCCGCGCGGCGAAGTCGCCCTGGGGGTGGGCAGCGGTGGCGGAGGTTCGCGCCTCGGCGGTTCGGTCGATCTGGAAATTTCCAGCGATTACATCATGCAGCGCGATCCCTCGGACGTGTTCAACCGCTGCGTGGTGAATCGATCGGGACAGATGCCGACGCGGGTTCTGGCCGACCAGCCTGGCTGGCGGGGCTAGGCCGATGACGGCAGCGCCGACGAAATCCGACCAGCGCCGCCTGATCCTGCATCTGGGCGTGCAGAAGACGGGCAGCACCGCGATCCAGCGCCATCTGAACCGCAACGCCGCCGCGCTGGCCCGGCGGCTGATCGTGCGCACCCCCGAGGAGGGCTCGCCCATGCGGCCTTTGGGACGCGCGGCGATTGCCTATTCGCTGGGACCCACCGAGGACCGCGAGATCGCGCTGCGGATCGCCTTCGAGGATGTGCTGGAGACGCTGCCCGCCAATGACCTGCCGGTGCTTCTGAGCCACGAAAACCTGGCCGGCGCGATGCCCGGCAATGGCGGTGAGACGCGGCTTTATCCGCAATTGCCGCGGATCGCGGGTCTGCTGTCGCGCTGCGCGGCGGGCTTTGCGGTGGATTTCGTCATCTACACACGCAGCATGACGGCGTGGAAGGCCAGCGTCTGGGCGCAGGCCGTACGCACCGACGGCTATCAGCACGGTTTCGAGGATTTCCTGAACCGGACCGATGCGATGCCTGGCTGGGGCGATCTGATCCGCCGGATGGCCGATGTCCTGGGGCCTGATCGTTTGTGCCGCTTCAAGCTGGAAGACGAGCCCGATCCCGGTCGTCCGGGGCGGCTATTGCTGCACCATGCCGGGCTGGACGATGCCATTATCGAGGCGCTTGCCCCGCTGGATGGGCCTGCGATGCAGCGACTCAATGCCGGTTCGACCGAATTCCTGAGGCGGCTCAACGGCCTGACGCTTAATCCTCATGCGCGCGGAAAGGTGGTCGATCTGGTCGCCCGCGCGCAAAACCTGTTCATCGCCGAGGTGCCTGGAAAAGGCACGTCCTGAAAGGAGCATCCGATGGTCCAGTTCACCCTGCCCAAGAACAGCCAGATCCGGGTCGGCAAGACCTGGCCCAGGCCCGAGGGCGCGACCAATGTGAAGAAGTTCCAGATCTATCGCTGGGATCCCGAGGCGGGCGAGAACCCCCGTCTGGACACCTATTTCGTCGATCTCGACAAATGCGGACCGATGATTCTGGACGCGCTGATCAAGATCAAGAACGAGATTGACCCGACGCTGTCGTTCCGGCGGTCCTGCCGAGAAGGGATTTGCGGATCCTGCGCCATGGTCATCGGCGGCGGCAATCATCTGGCCTGCATCTACGGAATCGACGAGGTTCCGGGCGACATCGCCATCTATCCGCTGCCGCATATGCCGGTGGTCAAGGATCTGATCCCCGACCTGACGCATTTCTATGCCCAGCACGCTTCGGTCAATCCCTACCTGGTCACCAAATCGCCGACGCCGGGAAAAGAGTGGAAACAGTCGATCGAGGATCGCAAGAAGCTGGACGGGCTATATGAGTGCATCCTCTGCGCGTCCTGTTCGACCGCCTGTCCGTCCTATTGGTGGAACGGCGACCGCTATCTGGGTCCGGCCGCGCTGCTGACGGCCTATCGCTGGATCGTCGACAGCCGCGACGAGGCGACCGGTGAGCGGCTGGACGAGCTGGAGGATCCGTTCAAGCTGTATCGCTGCCACACGATCATGAACTGCACCAATACCTGTCCGAAGGGGCTGAATCCGGCCAAGGCCATCGCCTCGATCAAGCACATGATGGTTGACCGGGTGGTCTGATTGCGTCCCGCGACAGCCGGGGGGCTGTCTGCCCCCCGGACCCCCCGAAGGTATTTGGAAAGAGTGCGAGGGCCGGTCAGGTCCCGGCCTTGTCAGCCTTCGATCTTCGTGAAATCAGCGATCTCGCGGCCCGCGTTGCGGATGCGCGACAGCAGGTTCAGGCGGTTGCGGCGCAGGATCTGGTTGTCGCTGTTGACCTGGACGGCCTCGAAGAAGGCGTCGATGGGCGCGCGCAGCGCGGCGATGGCGGTCATGGCGGCGGGGAAGTCTTCGTCCGCGATGGCCCGTCTGATCGCGGGTTCGGCTTTGTCGAGGGCGGCAAAGAGGGCGCGTTCCTGATCGGTTTCCGCGAATTTCGCGTCCGCGCCGAAGCTGTATTCGACGCCGTCCTTCTCCTCGGCCTGCGCGAGGATGTTTCCGGCGCGCTTGAGGCCCTGGGTCAGGTTCCGGCCGTCTTCGGTTTGCAGCATGGCGTTCAGCGCCGTGGCGCGGTTGACGACCAGCACGAGGTCGTCATTGCCGGGTTGGGCCAGGACCGCGTCGATGATGTCGTGGCGGATGCCCTGATCGCGCAGATGGACCTTGAGGCGGTCGTGGAGGAAGGCGAGGAGGTTGTGCGACGTATGGTTAAGGGTGCCCGGGCGGTCAGGGTCAAGTTTGACCCTATCAGGGCTTTGCGCCTTTGCCTTCTCAACGGCCGCGTTCCAATCGATTTTTGAATTCCGATCATTCAACGCCTTTGCAAAGATTTTTTGAGCATGTTTTGCCAATCGTCCGTCTTCCGCGACGATGGTCTCCCATGCAAGATCGACGGCCTTGGTTCGCTCCTCTCCAATAGTGTTGAGCTGATGAGAAAAATTGGCCAAGAGACCGGTTTTTGCAGCGTCCAGTAGATGACTTCTAACAACATTGTTAACGATCAATCGAATAGTCCCCAACGCCGCCCTTCTCAGCGCAAAGGGATCCTTCGAGCCGGTCGGCTTCTCGTCGATCGCCCAGAACCCGGTCAGCGTGTCGATCTTGTCGGCGAGTGCGACGGCCACGGAGACCGGGGCGGTGGGCACCGCGTCGGATGGGCCGAGTGGCGAGTAGTGGTCGCGGGCGGCGTCGGCCACCGCGTCGGGATAACCGGCGGCCTGCGCGTAATATCGGCCCATGATGCCTTGCAGTTCGGGGAATTCGCCGACCATGGCGCTCTGCAGGTCGAGTTTCGCGACCCGGGCCGCGGTTTCCGCCTGATCGGGGTCGGCGCCGACCATGGGCGCGATCTCGCGAGCCAGTGCGGCGACGCGGGCGATGCGGTCGGCCTGGCTGCCCATCTTGTTATGGAAGGTCACGGATTTCAGGCCCTCGGCCCAAGCGTTCATGCCCGATTTTGCCTCGCGCAGGTCGTTTTCCCAGAAGAAGGCCGCGTCGGAGAGGCGGGCGGCGAGAACACGCTGATTGCCAGCCAGGATCGTTTCGCCGTCATCGGGGGTGGCGATATTGGCGACGGTCACAAAGCCCTCGATCCGGCCGGTTTTCGGGTTGCGGGCCGAGAAGAATTTCTGGTGCTCCTTCATCGAGGTTTGCAGCACCTCGGGCGGCAGGTCCAGGAAACGATCCTCGATCACGCCCATCAGCGGCACCGGCCATTCGACGAGGCCCGCGACCTCGGACAGCAGCGTATCATCGGGGACGATCTGCCAGCCGCGTGCGAAGGCCAGATTCTCGGCCTGCTGGCGGATTTCGGCCTCGCGCTCGGCCGGGTCCAGCATGACATGGGCGCGGCGCAGCCTGGCGACGTAGTCATCGAAGCCGGTGACGGTGAAGGCGTCGGGCGACAGGAAGCGGTGACCGCGTGTGCTGTTGCCGGACGCGATGCCGTCGATGTTCAGCGGCACGGTGGTCGCGCCGGATTCGTCGCTGAGGATGCAGAGGATCGAATGCAGCGGGCGGACCCAACGCAGAGAGCCCGTGCCCCAACGCATGGATTTGGGCCAGGGGAAATCGCGGATCGTGGTTTCCAGAACCTCGGCCACGATCTCGGATGCCGGGCGACCCTTGCGGGCGATGACGGCGAACCAGACCTGACCCTTCTTGTCGTCGCGGACTTGCAATTGGTCGCGCGTCAGGCCCGCCCCGCGCAGAAAGCCCTCCAGCGCCTTTTCGGGCGCGTCGGTGCGGGGGCCCTTGCGTTCCTCGCGCGTGTCGGGGCTTTGGGCGCTGAGCCCCTCGACGGTCAGGGCAAGGCGCCGGGGCGTCGAAAAGGCGCCCGCGCTGGCATAGGTCAGCCCGGCCTGGACCAGCCCGTCGGTGACCAGCCGCTTCAGATCATCGCGCGCGCGGGCCTGCATCCGGGCGGGGATTTCCTCGGAAAAGAGTTCGATCAGCAGATCGGGCATCAGTCCATCACTCCGCGTTCCGGGGTCTTGTCGTTGAATTGCTGCCAGCCATAGGCCCGGCCATCGGGATAGATCGCCAGCACGCGGTCCACATCGGGACGGATCTCGGACTGGCTGAGAAATGCCCTTGCGGCACCCGATTCCAGATCGGCGCCGATCCGGGCGGCGTCGTAGCAGTCGAACCAGAACGGGCCGTTCAGCGGCGTGGCGGCCGGGAAGGGCACGGCATCGGCGGGCAGATCGCCCTGGATCCGGAAACAGGCCCGCCAGCGGATCGGTGAACTATCGGCGTCGATGGCCTGAAAATCGGTCATGTTCAGCCGCGACGGTCCCTCGGCGGTCTGGATCGGCACCGCCGCATCCGGGCTGGCCGGATCGATCGGCTCGTAATAGCCGTATTGCTGCGCATACCAGACCCCGGCCCCCGAGGCGAGGGCCGTCAGCGCAAGCCCGATCGTCGCGATCCTGCCCCAGTTCATGCCGATGCCCCCGCTGCTTCGGTCGTCAGGAACAGATCGGCGCAGGCGCGGGCCAGTGCGCGGACGCGGCCGATATAGGCCTGCCGCTCGGTCACGGAAATGACGCCGCGCGCGTCCAGCAGGTTGAAGATATGGCTGGCCTTGATGCACTGGTCATAGGCCGGATGCGCCATCGGGATGCGGCGGCCGGCGCTGTCGGTTTCGGACGCCGCGATGATGCGGGCGCATTCGGCCTCGGCATCCTTGAAATGCTGAAACAGCGTTTCGGTATCGGCCTGATCGAAGTTCCAGCGCGAATATTCCTGTTCGGTCTGGCGGAAGATGTCGCCATAGGTCAGCGCAATCGCGGCCCCGGGATCGTTGAAGGGCATGTCCATGACATGTTCCGCGCCCAGCACATACATGGCCAGCCGTTCCAGCCCATAGGTCAGTTCGCCCGAGACGGGGCGGCAATCATGCCCGCCGACCTGCTGGAAATAGGTGAACTGGCTGACCTCCATGCCGTCGCACCAGACTTCCCAGCCAAGGCCCCAGGCGCCCAGGGTCGGGGATTCCCAGTCGTCCTCGACAAAGCGTATGTCATGGATCATCGGGTCCAGCCCGATGGCTTTCAGGCTGCCCAGATACAGGTTCTGCAGATCGGGCGGGCTGGGCTTGATGATGACCTGATACTGATAATAATGCTGAAGGCGGTTCGGGTTTTCGCCGTAGCGGCCGTCGGTGGGTCGGCGCGAGGGCTGGACATAGGCCGCCGCCCATGACCGCTGTCCCAGCGCGCGCAGGGTCGTGGCCGGATGGAAGGTGCCGGCGCCGACCTCCATGTCATAGGGTTGCAGCACGGCGCAGCCCTGACCGGCCCAGTAGGTCTGCAGGCGCAGGATGATTTCCTGAAAGCTGCGCGGAGGCTTTGGGCTGGTCATCGGGCCGTCCTTTTGCATAGATCGGGCTTGGGCTTTCGCGCCTTCTAGGCGCAGGGTAGGACAGGGTCAATAAAGGGCCCGCGGACAGGCGCCATCGGGCGCGCGACAAGGAGACCGGAATGCGGCGACTGGCTTTCATGATGGCTGCGGTTCTGGCGGCCGGGGCGGCCTCGGCGCAGGAGGCGGTGATCCGGATCGAGGCCAAGCGCGGCGCGGCGCAGGCAGCGCAGGCTGCGGCAAAATGGCGCGAGTCATTCGACGACGTGGTGACCTTTCCGTTGACGGGCGGCTGGATCGCCATCGCCCTTGGGCCGCAGGAACGATCCCAGGCCGAGGCGCGGCTGGCCGGGCTGAAGGCCGCGAACCGCGTGCCCGGCGACAGTTTCGTGGCCGAACCGGCGGCCGGCATCGCGCTGTCTCCGGTTGCGGCCGATGCGGTCGCGACACCATCTCCGGTGCCGGAAGATGGCGGACCCCTAACAGGGGCCTCGCAGGATGCGGCAAGGCCCGCCGCGACCACAAGCGAAGGCGAGGCCGCCACCCCGGATCGCACGCCGATGCCGGAAGCCGGCAGCTATCTGCGGCTGGAATCCCTGCGTGGTGATGCGGAAAGCCGCGCGGTGCTGTCGAAATGGCGCGAAACCTTTCCCGAAGCCGGGCTGATGGCTCTGCCCGGTGGCTGGCGGACGATCACGCTGGGGCCGCTGCCCGCGGAGGCGGCGGCGGAATGGCTGGCCGCGTTCAAGGCCTCGGGCGATGTGCCCAGGGATGCCTTTCTTTCGCAGGCCTCGGATCTGGGCGAGGTGATCGAGCCCGGCGCGGATCCGGACCTGCCGGCATCCGCGGGCGCGCAGGAGATGCCGCCCGTGGATGAGATCCAGCGCGCCTTGCGTTGGGCCGGCCGCTATGATGGCGCGGTCGACGGGCAATGGGGGCCGGATACGCGCAAGGCAGTCGCGCGCGAGGTCGCCGAGGGGCGTCTGTCGCCCGATCCCGGAACGGCGATGCGCAGACTGATCGAACGCCGGGACGCGTGGCGCAGGACGATGGGGCTGACGACGCTGACCGATGAACAGACCGGCCTGTCGGTCAGCGCCCCGATGGACAAGCTGGCTTTCGAACGGGCCGAACGGGCCTTGTCGATCTACGGACCCAGGCAGGATTCCGGTGTCGCGCTGATC
The DNA here is from genome assembly GCF_056857655.1 of Paracoccus sp. L-17. NCBI lineage: Bacteria > Pseudomonadati > Pseudomonadota > Alphaproteobacteria > Rhodobacterales > Paracoccaceae > Paracoccus > Paracoccus sp. L-17. The sequence goes on along the minus strand of NZ_JBSXNM010000035.1, from coordinate 102,701 downwards.
CTGTTCAGCCAGCCCGGCGGACAGCAGGAATTGCTGGACCTGTCGGGGTTGGTGACGGCGCTTGGCTGGGTGCCGCATCCGACACGGATGATCGAGCCGGGCCATATCCTGCTGAAGGGGGCCAACATGGCCCAGAGCGCCATGGCCGAAGGCTGGGTGCGCGACGGCCGGGCCGAGGGCTTCGTCCTGATCTGGCCTGCCGGCGATCAGGAAAACCAGGCCCGTGTCGCGGCCGAGCTTTCCGACAGTTTCGCGCGGGTGGCCCCCGCTAAGAACGACGGACGCGACCCTTTCGCGGTATCGCCCTGAACGGACCGGGCCGATCGCGGTCTCCTTCGGGAGAAACCGTCTGTCCGCTGGCATGACCGCAGGGTGGCAAGGCCCGAATTTTTGGCAATGCTGGTCCGGCGCGCGGCCGGATCCCGGCGGGGCTTGCAAAAGGGTGTCCTTGCGTTAGTGTGAACCAATTCATGATTGGTTCAGGATTTCATGACACCCGACCGGATTGCCGCCGACAGCCACGCGCTTCTTCACCTTCAGCAGGCCACCTTGCGCCTGCCACGGCACCAGGCCGCGCTGCTGGACGATGTGTCGCTGTCCGTTTCGCGGGGTGAAACCCTGTGCATCGTCGGCGAATCGGGCTGCGGCAAAAGCCTGACCTCGCTGGCGATGATGGGGTTGCTTTCGCCGAACCTGCGCGACGGGCTGTCGGGACGCATGGTCTTCGAGGGGGACGAGATCGCCTTGACCGACCGCAAGGCGCTGGCCGGGCTGCGGGGTCGGCGGATCGGCATGATCTTTCAGGAACCGATGTCCAGCCTCAACCCCGCCCATCGCATCGGCGACCAGATCGCGGAAGCATGGCGGCGGCACAATCCCGGCGACGGGCGCGATCGGGCGCTGGCCATGCTGCGCCGTGTGGGCATCCCGGCCGCGGAACGCCGGATGCGCGACTATCCGCATCAGATGTCGGGCGGGATGCGGCAGCGGGTGATGATCGCGATGGCGCTGGTCAACAATCCCGACCTGCTGATCGCGGACGAACCGACCACGGCGCTGGATGTGACCATTCAGGCCCAGATCCTGGATCTGATCGCGGAATTGCAGGCGGGCGGCGAGATGGGCACGATCCTGATCACGCATGATCTGGGCGTGGTCGCCGAGGTTGCGACCAGCGTCGCTGTCATGTATGCGGGACGCATCGTCGAGACCGGTCCGGCCGAGGCGATCTTTCGCGATCCGCAACATCCCTATACGATCGGTCTGATGTCCTCGGTCCCCGCGCTGCGCGGTCCGCGCCGCAGGCTGGCCACGGTGCCCGGTATCGTGCCCTCGATCGAAACCATGCCCCGGGGCTGCCGCTTTTCGACCCGCTGTCCCTTCGCGCGGCCAATCTGCGCAACCACGCCGGATCTGACAGAGGTCGCACCCGACCATCGCACGGCCTGCCATTTCGCGCCGCTGGAAACCCGGCTGGAGGGCGCCGCATGACCCGTCCCATCGTCGAGGTCGAGGGCCTGACCAAACGGTTCGCAGTCGGTGGTGGGCTATTGCAGAAACCGCGTCCGCTGCATGCCGTGGACGGCGTCGACCTGCACGTGAACGAGGGCCAGACCTTTGCCATCGTCGGCGAATCGGGCTGTGGAAAATCGACCCTGGCGCGTCTTCTGATGCGACTGCTGGAACCCTCGGAGGGCCGGATCCGCGTGGCTGGCCGCGACATTTCCGACCTCGCCGGCGCCGATCTGCGCGCCCTGCGTCGTGATGTGCAGTTCATCTTCCAGGATCCGTTCTCATCGCTCAATCCGCGCCTTTCGGTGGGGCGTCTCGTGGGCGAGCCGCTGGAGGCGCACCGACCCGAGATGAGCAGCCGTGACCGCCGGTCCGAGGTCGCGCGCCTCCTGGCGCAGGTCGGCCTGCGCCCCGAGCATATGGATCGCTATCCGCATGAATTCAGCGGTGGCCAGCGCCAGCGCATCGGCATCGCGCGGGCGCTGGCTTCGGGACCGAAAGTCCTGATCGGGGACGAGCCCGTCAGTGCGCTGGATGTCAGCGTTCAGGCGCAGGTGGTGAACCTTCTTGGGGATCTGCGCGACCGGCTGGGGCTGACGCTGATCGTCATCGCCCATGATCTTGCGGTGATCCGGCAGATGAGCGATCGCGTCGGTGTCATGTATCTGGGCCGCATCGTCGAAACCGGCCCGACCGACACGATCTTCGAAGCCCCGCGACATCCCTATACGCGCGCGCTGCTGGCGGCGATCCCCGGACCCGATGGCGGCCATGGCGGGCCGGGCCTGTCGGGCGAGACGCCAAGCCCGCTGGACCCGCCCTCGGGCTGCCATTTCCGCACCCGCTGCCCTCATGCGCAAAGTCGCTGCGCCGAGATCCGGCCGGCGCTGGAAGAGACCGGACAGGGCAGTCAGGTGGCCTGTCTGCGCTGGCGCGAGATTGCCGGCGATGGACAGGCCGCGCCACCCCGGTCGGCCCGCAGCGACGGCGCCGAGATCCGCTTTCGTCTCTATCGCGAGGCTTTGGCGCAAAAGGAAAACATCAAGAAAACCCAACAGGAGACAAAGACATGAACATTCGCAGAACCCTGCTGCTGGCGGCCCTGCTTGGCACCAGCGCGATGGCCGCGCAGGCCCAGACCCTGCGCATCGGGCTGGAAAGCGATCCTGATGCGCTGGATCCGGACAAGAGCCGCACCTTCGTCGGGCGGATCGTGTTCACCGCCCTGTGCGACAAGCTGATCGACGTGACGCCGGATCTGAAACTGGTGCCGCAACTGGCCACGGAATGGAGCGTCAGCGAGGATGGCAAGACAGTGGACATGACCCTGCGCGAAGGCGTCGTCTTCCATGATGGCACGCCCTTCGACGGCGAGGCGGTCAAGGCGAATATCGAGCGCTCGCAAACGCTGGAGGACAGCGTGCGCAAATCCGAAGTCAGTTCGATCACCGAGGTCGAGGTGGTCGATCCGACCCATGTCAGGCTGCGCTTGTCGGCCCCCGACGCGCCGCTTCTGGCGCAGCTGGCCGACCGGTCGGGGATGATGATGTCGCCGGCGGCGTTCGATGACGATTTCAGCGCCCAGCCAGTCTGTTCGGGGCCGTTCAAGTTCAAGAACCGCGTCGCGCAGGACAAGATCGAGCTTGAGAAATTCGCCGATTACTGGAACGCCGACCAGATCAAGGTCGATGCCGTAAGCTACCTGCCGATCCCGGATTCGACCGTGCGGCTGGCCAACCTGCAATCGGGCGATCTGGACCTGATCAACCGACTTGCCGCCACCGATGTCGAAGCGGTCAAGAGCGCCGGGAACCTGAAATACGAACGCGCCGACGGGCTGGGCTATCAGGGGATCACCTTCAACACCAACAACGGCGCCAAGGCCGACAACCCCTTCGGGCAGGATCCGAAGCTGCGTCAGGCCCTGTCGCTGGCCATCGACCGCAACGCCATCAACCAGGTGGTCTTTGCCGGCCTGAATGCGCCGGCCAGCCAGTTCGTGCCGGCCGTCAGCCCGTTCTTCGATCCGGCCTATCCGGTCCCCGAACGCGATGTCGAGAAGGCCAAGGCGCTGCTGGCAGAGGCCGGTATCGAGGGCGGAATCGATCTGGAACTGCAATTTCCCAACCGTCCCGAAAGCCAGCAGGTCGTGCAGATGATTCAGGCCATGGCGGCCGAGGCGGGCATCAACATCACCCTTACCGCCAAGGAATTCGCCACCATGCTGGCCGATCAGGCGGCGGGCGATTTTCAGGCGTCCCAGGTGGGCTGGTCCGGTCGGATCGACCCGGACGGAAACATCTACGGCTTCGTCACCACCGGCGGCGGCTTCAATGACGGCAAGTATTCGAACCCCGAGATCGACCGTATCCTGGGCGAGGCCCGCGCCGTCAGCGACGAGGCCGCCCGCAAGGATCTGTACAAGCAGGCCAACCAGATCCTGCAGACGGATCTGCCGTTGTTCTATCTCTATAACGAGGCGTGGCTCTATGGCGTCTCGGACAAGGTCGCGGGCTTCACGCCCAGCCCGGACGGGATGATCCGGCTGGAAGGCGTCAGCCTGTCCGAATGAGGCCCGGCCGGGGCGGCGTCGCCGCCGCCCCGGCCCTTTCCGAAAGGCGCCGCCATGCTGACCTATCTTGCCCGCCGCGTGATGATCGCGATCCCGACGCTGATCCTGATCTCGATTTTCGTCTTCGCGTTGCAGAAGATGCTGCCCGGCGATCCGGTGCTGGCGCTGGCCGGCGATGACCGCGACCCCGAGACGCTGGCGCGGCTGCGTGAATTGTATCACCTGAACGATCCGATCTGGATGCAATATCTGCAATGGGTGAAGAACGCCCTTCAGGGCGATCTGGGGCGTTCGATCCGGACCGGGCTGCCGGTCAGCGACATGATCGCCCAGAAGCTGCCGGTGACGATCCAGCTTGCGGTGATGTCGATGATCTTCGCCGCCGCGATCGGGATCCCGGCGGGGATCATCTCGGCGGTGAAGAAGGGCACGATCACCGATTACGCAGCCAATGTGATCGCGTTGTCGGGCCTGTCGATCCCCAATTTCTGGCTGGGGATCATGCTGATCCTGCTGGTTTCGGTGAAATGGCGGCTGCTGCCGGCCTCGGGCTATGTGCCGCTGAGCGAGGATCCGGTGCAGTCGATCCGCACCATGCTGATGCCTGCCTTCGTGCTGGGCACCGCGCTGGCGGCGTCGCTGATGCGGCACACGCGATCGGCGATGCTGGGGGTGTTGAGGCAGGACTACGTCCGCACCGCCCGCGCCAAGGGTCTGGCCGAACGCAGGGTGATCATGCACCACGCCTTCCGAAACGCCCTGACGCCGGTCGTCACGCTGATGGCGCTGCTGTTTGGCGAACTCATCGCGGGGGCTGTGCTGACCGAACAGATCTTCACCATCCCGGGCTTCGGCAAGATGGTGGTCGATGCCGTCTTCAACCGCGATTACGCGGTGGTGCAGGCGGTGGTTCTTGTCACCGCGCTGGGCTTTATCCTGATGAATCTTCTGGCCGACCTGGCCTATGTGGCACTGAACCCGCGGCTGAGGACCGGCTGATGAACGAGACCGCCGCGACCGATCCCGTCCTGTCGAAACGCCCGCAAAGCCGCGTCTGGCGCAAGCTGCGCGGCCATCGCAGCGCCATGTTCGGCGCGGTGCTTGTGGGAATGTTCGTCCTGCTGGCGCTGGCGGCGCCGATCCTGCCCGTGCCCGATCCCGCCGCCGTCGACTGGACCGCGATCCGGCAACCGCCCTCGGCCGCGCACTGGCTGGGCACGGACGAGTTGGGCCGCGATCAGTTGTCGCGGATGATCTGGGGCGCGCGCGCCTCGTTGATGGCGGGGGTGGTATCCGTCGGCATTGCCATCGTGATCGGCGTGCCTCTGGGGATCATTGCCGGGTATTTCGGCGGCTGGACCGATGCCGTGATCTCGCGCTGCACCGAGGCGCTGCTGGCGATCCCGTTCCTGATTCTCGCCATCGCGCTGGCGGCGTTCCTGGGGCCCTCGCTGACCAATGCGATGATCGCCATCGGGATCGCGGCCACGCCGGTCTTCATCCGACTGACGCGAGGCCAGGCAATCAACGTGGCATCCGAGGATTACGTCGAAAGCGCCCATGCCATCGGCCTGTCCACGGGCGTCATCCTGCGCCGCTATATCTTTCCCAATGTCCTGCCGCCGATCCTGGTGCAAGCCACGCTGACCGTCGCCAGCGCCATCATCGCCGAGGCATCGCTGTCCTTTCTGGGGCTGGGCCAGCAGCCGCCCGCGCCAAGCTGGGGGGCAATGCTGAACGTGGCCAAGGGCTTCATGACGCAGGCGCCCTGGATGGCGCTGTGGCCCGGCATCGCGATCTTTCTGGTGGTGCTGGGATTTAACCTTCTGGGCGACGGTCTGCGCGACGCGCTGGACCCGCGCGAGGATTGATCGACAGGAACAGGCATGAACAATTTCACCACACGACCCGATATCCGCGGCACCTTCGGCACCGTCACCTCGACCCATTGGCTGGCCTCGGCGACCGGGATGGGCATTCTGGAACGCGGCGGCAATGCCTTTGACGCGGCGGTGGCGACGGCGCTGGTCCTGCAGGTGGTCGAGCCGCATCTGAACGGACCGGCCGGCGATCTGCCCGCCATCGTCCATCTGGCCGAGACCGGCGAAACCCGCGTGCTCTGTGCGCAGGGCGTGGCGCCGAAGGCCGCCACGATGGACCATTACCGCAGCCTGTTCGGCGACGGACTGATCCCCGGATCGGGGCTGCTGGCGACGGTGGTGCCGGGCGCCTTCGATGGCTGGATGCTGATGTTGCGCGATCACGGCAGCATGGAGGTGTCGGAGGTTCTGGCACCGGCCATCGCCTATGCGCGGGACGGCCATCCGGTGCTGCCGCGCGTGGCCGATACCATTGCCGGTCTGGCCGATTTCTTCCGCGCGGAATGGCCCAGCAGCGCCGCCACCTGGTTGCCCGGCGATGCCAAGCCGCAGCCCTGGTCGCTGTTTCGCAATCCCGATCTTGCCGCCGCCTATCAGCGGATCGCGGACGAGGCCAGGGGCGACACCCGCGCGGCCCGGATCGACGCGGCCCGCAGCATCTGGTCACGGGGTTTCGTGGCCGACGCGATCGGCGATTATCTGGCCGGGGCAAGCGTGATGGATGTCTCGGGAAGCGCGCATTCCGGCGTGCTGTCGCGGCAGGATCTGGCGGAATGGAAGGCGACATGGGAAACGACGCTGTCGCTGGATTATCATGGCTGGACCATCCACAAGACCCATAGCTGGTCACAGGGGCCGGTGCTGTTGCAAGCGCTTCAGATCCTCAAGCATTTCGATCTGGCGGCGCTGGATCCGCTGGGCGCGGATTTCGTTCATGTCGTGGCCGAGGCGATGAAGCTGGCCTATGCCGACCGCGAGGCCTATTACGGCGATCCCGATTTCTTCGAAATTCCCATGGCGACGCTGCTGTCCGAGGATTATGCTGCGGAACGCGCGGCTCTGATCGGCGAGAAAGCCAGCCTGGAACAGCGCCCTGGCCGCCTGCCGGGTCTGGAGCATCTGGCCGACGACGCCATCGCCCGCGCCGCGCATGATTTCGATGCCGCGCGCGGGGTCAGCGCCGGCGAGCCGACGATGGCGCATCTGACCGAACGGCGCGGGGATACCGTTCACCTGGACGTGATCGACCGCTGGGGAAACATGGTCAGCGCCACGCCCTCGGGCGGATGGCTGCAATCCAGCCCGGTGATCCCGGGCCTGGGTTTTCCGCTGAACAGCCGCGCCCAGATGTTCTGGCTGCGCGATGGCTTGCCGAGCTCGCTGCGGCCGGGGGCGCGGCCGCGCACGACGCTGACGCCGTCGATGGCGGAAAAGGGCGGCACCCGGATCGCCTTTGGCACGCCCGGCGGCGACCAGCAGGATCAGTGGCAACTGATCTGGTTCCTGCGCTATGTCCATCACGGGCTGTCGATGCAGCAGGGAATGGACGCGCCGCTGTTTCACATCATGCATTTCCAGTCCAGCTTCTATCCGCGCGAGGCCAAGCCCGGTGAATTGATGGTCGAGCCGAATTTCGGCGATGCGGTGATCGAGTCTCTGCGTGCGCGGGGCCATATCGTTACCGTGGCCGAACCCTGGAGCATCGGCCGCCTGACGGCCGCGAGGCGCGAACCCGACGGGATGCTGACCGCCGCCGCCACGCCCCGGCTGATGCAGGCCTATGCGGTGGGCCGCTGATGACCTGGTCCCTGATCGCCCGCGATCCCGCGTCCGGCGCGCTTGGTATCGCCGTCGCCAGTCGCTTTTTCGCCTGCGGATCGCTGGTGCCGCATGTCGGTCCGGCAGCCGCCTTCGCCACGCAGGCCTTCGTCAACCCGGTCTGGGGCACCGAGGGGCTGCGCCGCCTGGGCGCGGGCGAGGCGGCCGATGCCCTCCTGGCCGATCTGGTTGCGCGCGATGCGGGGGCGGCGCAGCGGCAGGCCCATGCGCTGGATGCGCGGGGCGGCGGCGCGGCCCATACCGGCGCGGAATGCGTGCCCTGGGCGGGACATGTGACGGGTCAGGGCCTTTCGGTCGCGGGCAACATGCTGGAGGGGCCGCAGGTGATCGAGGACACGGCGCGCGTCTTCGCAGACCGCGCCGACCTGGACTTTCCCGACCGGATGCTGGCCGCGATGCAGGCGGGCGAGGATGCGGGCGGCGACCGTCGCGGGCGGCAGGCGGCCGGGCTGCGCATCCATCGCGGTCAGGCCCATCCCTGGCTGGATCTGCGGGCCGATGATCATGCCGATCCGCTGGCCGAACTGCGCCGATTGCTGGCGGTGGCGCGCGAACGCTATCTGATGGTCGCCGAGATCATGCCGACCGCGGAAAATTTCAGCGGCGCCCCGGATCGCAGCGATACCGACCGCCGCATCGCAGAGGCGGAACGGGCGCGGATCGCGACCGGCCGCGCCAGCGCCTCGTTCGCGACGACGAAAGGCTAGCGAGATGGAGGCAATCACCACAGCCGCGCTGCTGGAACTGGCCGCCGTCGCCGTGGGCGCGGGCATCGGCGGCGGCATTCTTGCCGGCTTGCTGGGGGTCGGCGGCGGGATCGTCATCGTTCCCGCGCTCTATTTCGCGCTGAACCTGACCGGCATGGATCCGGGCCTGACGATGAAGGTCGCGGTCGGCACCTCGCTGGCGACCATCGTGTTCACCTCGCTGGCCTCGGGTCTGGGTCATCACCGCAAGGGCGCCATCGACACCGCGCTGCTGAAACTATGGGCGCCGTCGATCCTGGTGGGTGTGGTCATCGGCAGTGTTCTGGGCGGCTATGTCTCGGGCAAGGTGCTGATCGCAGTCTTTGCCGTGGTGGCACTGGCGGTTTCGGCCGACATGATCCTGCGCAAGGGGCGCGCCGATCCCGAACCCAAGGGCTTTTCCAGACCCGTCTGGGCGGCCTTCGGGGTCTTCGCCGGCGGGGTCAGCGCGATGATGGGGATCGGCGGCGGCACGATCGGCGTGCCGCTGCTGAATTTCCTCGGCTACGACATCCGCCGCGCGGTCGGCACCTCGGCCGCGATCGGTTTCCTGATCGGGCTGCCCGGCGCGGTGATCTATGCGCTGACCGGGCTGGGCCAACAGGGGCTGCCGCCGTTTTCGCTGGGTTATGTAAACCTGCTGGCTGCGATCGTGATCATTCCGCTGACCACCAGTTTCTCGCAACTGGGCGTCAGGCTGGCCCACTCGATCCCCCGGCGGGCACTGCGCCTTGCCTTCGGCGCGTTCCTGCTGCTGACCGCGATCCGCATGTTCATCGACCTCTTTTCGGGCTAGGACATGGAGCCGCCGACCGACGACCCGGCAGCGGTCATCGCCGCCCTTGCGCCGATCCTGACCGAGGCCGCCAAGACCGGCGGCCGGCTGCCGCCCGAACGTCGGCTGGCCGAGATTCTGGGCATCCCCCGTCGCCGGCTGCGTCTGGCGCTGGACGAATTGCAGCGGCGCGGGGCGGTCTTTCGCCGCCACGGGCAGGGCACCTTCGTCACCCCGCCGCCCCGCCCCGATGCCGGACGCCACCGCCTGCTGGCCGGCAGGCTGAGCCTTGATCAGCTGATGGATGTCCGTCGCCAGATCGAGCCGCGGCTGGCCGAACTGGCGGCGACCCGTGCCGGGGCCGGGGATCTGGCGCAGCTGGAAATCCTGATGCGGCAATCGCGCGAAGCCGTGCAGCCGCAGGAATACGACCTGGCCGACGAGGTGTTTCACTACCGAATCGCCGAACTGGCGGGCAATGCGCTGTTTCTGGAAGTCTATGATCTGATCCGGCAGATGCGGCGCGAGGCCGGCTGGCGCGAACGCAGAGAGGAAACCAACGTGCCCGGTTTCCTGAGGCTTCTGGGCCAGCAGCATCAGCATATCTTCGACGCCATCGCCGCTGGCGACGCAGCGGGCGCGGGTCAGGCGCAGCGGGACCATCTCGATTTCGTCGCCAGCGCCATCGACAGCGATTGAGACCGGCTTGACAGATCTGTCGGCTTGCCTAGCTTCGGGGCGATGCGACCCGATTTCGATGATTGTTTTCCGCTGCGCGTCGCGCGCGTCCATGAGGTTTGCGGGGCCGGCGCGACGGCCTTTGCCGCCATCGCCGCCGCCCCGGCGCAAGGTCCGGTCCTGTGGCTGCGCGAGGCATGGCGCGGCGACATGCTCAATCCGCTGGGACTTGCGCCGTTCATCGATCCGTCGCGTCTGCTGGTGGCGCGCAGCGCGAACCAGACCGACAGCCTTGCGGCCGCCGAAGAGGCCTTGCGTGACGGCGCCATTCCCTTCGTGGTGGCCCAGATCACCCGCCCGCTGAACCTGCGCGAAGGGCGGCGACTGCAACTGGCTGCCGGGGCGGGGGGCACGACCGGCCTGTGCATCATCCCCGAAAACATGGGCAGCAATGCCGCCGAGACGCGCTGGCGGGCGGTCCCGATCCTGGATGACGGGCGGGGGGACTCGACTCTGATGCAATGGGAAATTATCAAGAACAAATCAGGAACAATCGGGGCCTGGCATGTTCGATGGGATCCGGAAGCGCGTGGTCTGCATGTGGTTTCCCCGGCTGGCGAGCGACCGGGCCCTGCGGGCACGCCCGGTTGAGGCGCCCTTCGCGCTGATCGTGAGCCGGAACAATGCCGAGCGTCTGGCCTGCGTGAACGTCGCGGCCGAAAGCCGTGGTCTGTGGCCCGGCATGAACCTTGCCGATGCCCGTGCCTTCTGTCCCGATCTGGTCACCCGGACCGGCGATCCCCAGGGCGATCGGGCATTCCTGGTCGCCCTGCGCCGCTGGGCCACGCGCTATTGCCCCTGGGTCGGGCTGGACGGGACTGACGGATTGGTTCTGGACATCACCGGCGCGGCGCATCTGTGGGGCGGCGAGGCGGCGATGCTGGCCGACATGCGCGCCCGCGCCGCCCGGGCCGGGCTGACGCTGCGCCTCGGCGCGGGCGACACGCGCGGCGCGGCATGGGCGCTGGCCCGGCATGGCGAGGGGATCGCGCCCGCGGGCCGGCCGCTTGCGGCCCTTGCCCCGCTGCCGGTCGCCGGGCTGCGGCTGGATGCGGATATGGTGATGGCGCTGCAACGTCTTGGCCTGCGCCGTATCGGCGATCTGGCGGGGACGGCGCGCGCGCCCCTGGCCCGCCGCTTTGGCCCCGGCCTGCTGATGCGGCTGGATCAGGCGATGGGCGAGGCAGCCGAGCCGATCACCCCCGAAGCCGATCCCGTTCGCTATGCCCTGCGCCTGAACCTGCCCGATCCGGTCGGCCTTCTGGACGACGTGATGGCGGCTGTCGGTCAACTTCTGGGTCCGCTCTGCGACCGGCTGAAGGCACAAGAGACCGGCGCGCGGCGGTTGATCCTGACCCTGCGCCGCGTTGATCAGGTCAGCCGTCAGGTGGAATTGCGCCTTGCCGCCCCGATGCGCGAGACGGCCCGAATCCTGCCCCTGTTCGAACGCGGCATCGCCGAGGTCGATGCCGGTTTCGGCATCGATCAGATCCGGCTGGAGGCGACCCTGGTCCAGCCGCTGCCGATCCAGCAGATCGGGTCTGCGACCGCCACCGGCAGTCATGACAGCCAAGACGGCCAAGACAGGCTGGACGACCTGATGACCCGGATCGGAACCCGGATCGGGCTGGAAAACCTGCTGCGTTTCCTGCCCGCCGACAGCCACATTCCCGAACGCGGCTTCGTAGCCGCCGCAGCCGCCCACAGCCGCGCCGAGACCGGCTGGTCCGCGCCGCGCCCGCGCCCGGTGATCCTGTTTCCGCCCGAACCCGTTGCCGCTTCGGGCGCGCGTCCCCCGGCCCGGTTTCGCTGGCGGCGGATGATCTTTGCCACGGCCCGCGCCACCGGCCCGGAACGGATCGCGCCGGAATGGTGGCTGGATGATCCCGCCTGGCGGTCGGGGCTGCGCGATTACTGGCGGCTTGAAACCCGGCAGGGCAGGCGGCTGTGGCTGTTCCACACGCCGCAGGATCCCGGCTGGTTCGTCCAGGGGGAATTCGCATGAGCTATGCCGAACTGGCCGTGACCACGAATTTCACCTTCCTGACCGGCGCCTCGCATCCCGAGGAACTGGTCGCCCGCGCCGCCGAACTGGGCCTTGCCGCCATCGCCATCACCGACCGCAATTCCGTCGCCGGCGTGGTGCGCGCCCATACCGCGCTGAAAGAAATGCGGCGCGAACTGGGCAAGGCCACGATCCGCTCGACCGTGCAGGTCGACACCTGCTCGCATCAGCCGGTGGGGGAATGGAAAACCGTCGGGGCCGCGGACCGGCTGTTGCCGAAACTGATCGTCGGCAGCCGTCTGGTGGCCGAGGATTGTCCGGTCGAATGGCTGGCCCTGCCGACCGACCGACCCGCATGGCACCGGCTGTCGCGGCTGCTGAGCCGTGGCAAGCGGCGGGCCGCCAAGGGCGAATGCCGGCTGATGCTGAACGATCTGCTGACCGGCTGCCGGGGCTTGATCCTGATCGCGCTGCCGCCAACCGAGCCGCACCGGGCGATCGCGCCGGTGCAGGCGATGGCCCGGCGCTATCCGGGGCGGGTCTTTCTGGGCGCCGCGCCGCGTTACGACGGCAGCGATCAGGCCTGGTTCGATACCTGCGCGGCGCTGGCCCACAGGGTGGCGGCCCCGATGGTCGCGGTGGGTGACGTGCTGATGCACCGCGCCGCCCGGCGCCGTCTGGCCGATGTGTTGACCTGTCTGCGCGAGGGGATCAGCATCGACCGCATCGGCAGCCGTGCCCTGCCCAATGCCGAGCGCCGCCTGAAATCCCCCGCCGAGATGGACCGTCTCTTTGCCCGTCACCCGGCCGCGATCCGTCGCACGACCCAGATCGCCTCGCTGTGCTGCTTCGATCTCGACCAGCTCGGCTACGATTATCCCGACGAGGTGGCCGCAGACGAGGCGCCTCAGGACAGGCTGGTCCGGCTGACCCGCGAGGGTCTGGCGCGGCGCTATCCGGGTGGCGCGCCGCAGCGGGTCCATGATCTGATCGACAAGGAACTGGCCCTGGTGGAGGAACTGAAATACGCCGCCTATTTCCTGACCGTCCACGACATCGTGGCCGAGGCACGCCGACGCGGCATCCTGTGCCAGGGGCGCGGCTCGGCCGCCAATTCGATCCTGTGCTACCTGCTGGGCATCACCGATGTCAGCCCCGATCTGATCGGCATGGTCTTCGAACGCTTCATCTCGCGCCATCGCGGCGAGCCGCCCGATATCGACGTGGATTTCGAACATGAGCGCCGCGAAGAGATGATCCAGTGGATCTACGGGAAATATGGCCGCCATCGCGCGGGCCTTTGCGCCACGGTGATCCATTTCCGTTCGCGCGCGGCGATCCGCGAGGTGGGCAAGGTGATGGGATTGTCCGGGGACGTGACCGCCGCGCTGTCGGGCCAGATCTGGGGGATGTCGAACGCGGGCGCGGATCCCGAACGGATGCGCGAACTGGGTCTTGATCCGCGGGATCGCCGCCTGTCGCAGACGATCCGCCTGATCCGCGAGATCATCGGTTTTCCGCGCCATCTGTCCCAGCATGTCGGCGGTTTCGTCATCACCCGGGGGCGGCTGGACGAATTGTGTCCGGTCGAGAATGCGGCGATGGAGGACCGCACCGTCATCGGCTGGGACAAGGACGATATCGACGCGCTGAACATCCTGAAGGTCGATGTCCTGTCGCTGGGGATGCTGACCTGCATCCGCAAGAGCTTTGACCTTCTGGAAAGCCACGAAGGCATCCGTCACAGCCTCGGTTCGGTGCCGCAGGGGGACGAGCCGACCTACCGGATGCTGCAACAGGCCAATGCGGTGGGCGTCTTTCAGGTCGAAAGCCGGGCGCAGATGAATTTCCTGCCGCGGATGAAGCCGCGTGAATTCTACGACCTGGTGATCGAGGTCGCCATCGTCCGCCCCGGCCCGATCCAGGGCGGCATGGTCAAACCCTATATCCGCCGCCGTCAGGGGCTGGAGAAAGCCGAACCTTTCGGCCCGGCCTTGGCCGAGGTGACGCGGCGGACCCTGGGGGTGCCCCTGTTTCAGGAACAGGCCATGCAGATCGCCATCGTCGGTGCGGGCTATAGCGCCGAAGAGGCCGACCGCCTGCGCCGCTCGCTGGCCTCGTTCCGGCGCATGGGCACGATCGGCGAGCATCGCGAACGCTTTGTGCAGGGGATGCTGTCGAACGGCTATGACCGTGGGGTGGCAGAACAATGTTTCTCGCAGATCGAGGGGTTTGCCGATTACGGCTTTCCCGAAAGCCACGCGGCGGCCTTCGCGATGCTGACCTATGTCTCGTCATGGCTGAAATGCCATCATCCGGCGATCTTTGCCTGCGCGTTGCTGAATTCGCAGCCGATGGGGTTTTACGCCCCCGCCCAGATCGTCCGGGACGCGCGCGAGAACGGGGTCGAGATCCGCCCCGTCTGCGTCAATTCCAGCCTCTGGGACAACCGGCTGGAACGGCGCGCCGATGGCGCATGGGCACTGCGGCTGGGATTTCGCCAGATCCGGGGCTTTCGCGACGGCGATGCCCGGCGGATCCAAGAATGTCGCGGCAACGGCTATACCGATGTCGAAAGCCTGTGGCTGCGCGCCGGAATTCCGCCCGCCGTGCTGGAACGGCTGGCCGAGGCCGACGCCTTCGCCGCCATCGGCCTGACCCGGCGTGACGCGCTGTGGCAGGTCCGTGCGATCCGGGCACCCGCGCCGCTGCCGCTGTTTTCCGATCCGCTGGATGGCGAGGCCACTTGCGAGCCGCAGGTTGCGCTGCCCGCCATGCATCTGGGCGAGGAGGTGGTCGAGGATTACGTCGCCCTGCGCCTGTCGCTGCGCGCCCATCCGATGGAATTGCTGCGCCCGCGCCTGCCGGGCCTGATCCCGAACCGTGATCTGCCACGGGTTCCGCCGCGCCGGGTTTCGGTCTGCGGCCTCGTCATCACCCGCCAGCGCCCCGGCACGGCATCGGGCGTGATCTTCCTGACGCTGGAGGACGAGACCGGGGTGGCCAATGTCGTCGTCTGGCGGCGCATCCATGACCGTTTCCGCCGCGCGGTGATGGGCGGGCGGCTGTTGCGAGTCACCGGGCGGCTGGAACGCGAAGGCATCGTGGTGCATCTGATCGCCGATCGGATCGAGGATCTGTCCCATCGCCTTGCCGAACTGGGCCATCCGCTTGAGGGTGCGGTCGGCACGACCTCGCCCCGCGCGGACATCGCGCCGCGCCCGAAACATCAACCCGCCCATGCCGGCCATCCCCGCGATCAGGCGAAACGACTTTTCCCCAGCCGGGATTTTCATTGAAAGCAGCATCGCGGCTTTGCCCGGGTCCTGGCCCGCTTGTGTCGGATGATGCACGCCGACGCATCGATGCCACCGCGACCGGTGATGGCCGACGATCAGCCTGCCTCGCGGCGTTCCCCATGCCCCAGGATTTCCGCCCCCGAGGCCGGGATCATGACATGGCCCTCGACGCGGTTCCGGCCGCTGCGCTTGCCCTGGTAAAGCATGGCGTCGGCGGTCGAGATCCACAATTCCATCGACAATTCGGACGAGCAGCGACCGCTGGCGACGCCGATGCTGACGGTCACGACAGGGCTGACATCAGAGCCGCCGTTGCCGATACCCAGAGCCTCGACCCTCCGGCGCATGTCCTCGGCCACCTCCAGCGCGCCATCGTGATCGGTGCGCGGCAGGATGCAGGCGAATTCCTCGCCGCCATAGCGCAGGCAGGTATCGCCGCTTCGCCGGACCGCGCCGCCTAGTGCCGAAGCCACCTTGCGCAAGCACTGGTCCCCTTCAAGATGCCCATAAAGATCGTTGAACTGTTTGAAGAAATCGATATCCAGCATGATGAAGGACAGCCAGTCGCCCTCGCGAGAGAGGCGGCGCAGTTCGGTCTGAAGCAGCTTTTCCAGAAGCCGGCGGTTGCCAAGACCCGTCAGCCCGTCCGTCATCGCCAGATTGGCCAACTGGTCTCGCATCCGCTTCAATTCGATATGGTTGTCCACACGGCTGCGCAGGGCAACCGGCTGAATCGGTTTGGTGACATAATCGATGGCCCCGGCGGCCAGACCGCGCACCTCGTCCTCGGTGTGGTAAAGGCCGGTGGTGAAGATCACCGGTATGTCGGCCGTGGCGGGGTCGTCTTTCAGCTTTCTGCACACCTCGTAGCCATCCAAGCCCGGCATCACGATATCCAGCAAGATCAGATCCGGCGTCACCCGCTGAACGACCCGCAACGCATCTTCCCCCGAACGGGAAAAGCAGATCTCGTAATCCTCGCCCAGGACAGCGCCCATGATCTCGATATTCGCGATCTCGTCGTCCACGATCATGATGACCGGTTTGCTCATGTTGCGACCTCACCATTGTCGGGACCGGTTTCGGGCTGCGTGCCGTCCAGAAGGCGCAGCGCCTCGGCATAATCCAGTCGCAGCAGAGCCTGAAGCACGGGATGGGCGTCACGCGTGCCGGCGTCCAGGCCCAGGGCATCGGCAAAGGCGTGAAAACCGGCTCGTGCCGAAAGGCTCCTGCGACACAGTTGTTGGCGCAGCGCATCCCGGGCGGCCCGAGCCTCGGCCGAGGCGTGCGAAGCCGCGTTGATCCGCGCGGCAGCCGGGGCGTCGGCACTTGCCTGCGACGGCGCGGGCTGAAGGCTGTTTGCCGCGGCGATGGCCGGCGCCATCCTGTCCGCCAGTTCCGCGATCAACCCGGCCACGGCGCCGGATTCGCCGGCGCCAAGCGCCGCCTCGATCTGCCCGGCCAGATCCGGCACCTCGGCCAGTTCCAGCGATCCGGCGACGCTTTTCAGGGTGTGGGCCAGCCGCGCCGCATCCTCGATCCGCCCAGCCCGGATCATGGCGCGCAGATCGTCGCCGACACGGCCGTAGCTTTCCCCGAAACTGACGATCAGACGCCGCAACAATGCGGCCTTTCCGTTCACGCGACGAAGCGCGCGGTCCAGGCCGAAGGGCGGCAGTTGTGCAGGCAGGACGGGCACCAAGCCGGTCGCACCGGCACGTGTCCGCTCTTTCCGGACCGCCTGCGGTCCGGTCTTCAGCCAGGTTCCAAGAACCCTGATCAACTGATCGGGATCCACGGGTTTCGAGATGTGGTCGTTCATGCCGGCTCCAAGGCAGCGCTGCCGCTCTTCTTCGTAGGCGTGGGCGGTCAGGGCGATGATCGGCAGGCAATCGGCCGAATGTGTCTGCCGGATCAGCTTCGTGGCCGCCACGCCGTCCATCTCGGGCATCTGCACATCCATCAGCACGGCCGCGTAGCCATGATCCTCATCCAGAATCCTGCGACAGGCGATGACACCGTTTTCGGCGCAATCGACGACCAGACCCGCGTCGTTCAGCAACTCCACCGCGATCTCGCGATTGATCGCGTTATCCTCGACCAGCAGAACGCAAAGGCCCTGCATCGCTTGCGGAAGGTGCAGACCGGCGGACGAAGCGCGCAGGTCGGCGCCGGAACTGACGGGCGGCGCGGCGGGCGGAATCAACTGGTTCAGCATGTCCAGCAGGCCGTGTGCATCAAGCGGTTTGCGCAGGACTGCGCTGATCGCGGCACGATCCTGGTCCCGGATGAATTCGTCGATCGGATAGGCGGTGACGATCAGCGTTGTCGGCATTACCGCCAGATGCGGGCTGGATTGCATCGCCCGGACCGTCTGCAAGCCATCCATTCCTGGCATCTTCCAGTCCAGAAGAACCAGATCATAGGGGTTGCCGGCCATTGCCTCGCGTTCCAGCATTGCCAGCGCCTCGGAGCCCGACGGGACCAGATCGCCCCGCATGTTCCAGCGGGTCAGGGTCGCGTCGATGAAATCGCGCGAGGCCGGGTTGTCGTCAGCCACCAGCACCCGCAACGCCCGCAGGCGATCATGGGGCAGTGGCGCCTGACAGCTTGCATCGGCCCCGATCCCAAGCCGCATCGTGAAGGTGAAGACACTGCCCAGGCCCGGGGTGCTTTGAACCTCGATCCGGCCGTCCATCTGTTCGACGATCTGGCGGCAGATGGCCAGGCCCAGTCCGGTCCCTCCGAAGCGCCGGGTGGTGGAACTGTCGGCCTGCATGAACGAGGCGAAGATATGCGTCTGCTGGGCGGCTGTCATCCCGATGCCGGTATCGCTGACCGCGCATTCGATACAAACCCCGTCCGCATCGCTCCTGATCTGTCGGACCGAGATGGTGATGCCACCCTTTTCGGTGAACTTGATCGCGTTGCTGAGCAGGTTCAGCACGACCTGATTCAGGCGCAACTCGTCGCCTGTGACCAGCGCAGGAATGCGATCGTCGATCCGCGCCGCCAATGAAAGGCCCCGGGCCCGCGCGCTTTCCTCGACAAGCTGGATCTGGCTGCCGATCGCGGCGCGAAGGTCGAAATCATGCGATTCCAGCGTCAGCTTGCCGGCCTCGTTCTTCGAGAAATCGAGGACGTCGTTGATCAGTCGCAGCAGCGAGACGCCGGCATCGTTCAGCTTGGCCACGTGGTCGCGCTGGCGTGGTTCCAGGCGCGAACGCTGCAACAGGTGGCAAAATCCCAGGACGGCGTTGATCGGTGTGCGAATCTCGTGACTGATATTGGCCAGGAACATGCTTTTCGCGCGGCTGGATTCCTCGACCAGGCGATTGCGATCTTCCAGCGCGACGCTTTTGGCGATCAGTTCATCGCTCATCACGCTGATCCGCTCGAAGGCCTTGCGAACCATGTCGATCACCCACAGCAGCACCAGCATCTGGAAAATGACGATGACGGCGTGCAGGACGACGCGCGCCAGATCGCCGTCGCTGGGAAACACCGCATAGGGCAGGAAATAGAGCAGCAGCAGATGGTGCAGCGCCGTGCCGGTTCCCGAAAATACGATTACCGCGCGGTCGAACCAGGCGATGTTCAATGCGATGACGGCAAAGAAATACATGTGCATGTCCATCTGCCAGGGGTGACCGGCAAACAGGATCAGCAGAAAGGCCGGCTCTCCGATCAGCACGATGCCTGACAGGTTGCGCGTGACCGCGCCCGTGCCGCAACGCAGCCAGGCGATGTGATAGATCAGCGCGAGTCCCGCCCCAATCAGCATGGCGGCCGGCACCGACATGACCTTGTTCCATGCCGCCGCCGCGCCCAGCACCGGCACATGCGCCCACAGCAGCCAGACCAGAAGCGCGCCGAAACGTTCGCGCAAGCGATGAATTTCGGCGTTCATCACAGATCTCTTCCGGGGGGACCGAAACAGCCCAGCAGCTTGGGCGAGGGCAGAACGATCCAGGCGCCTTCGGCACGGACGGCCTCCGCGAAACCCGGATCGTCTGATGCGGCAAGGGCTATTCCGGGAAGTCCGCCGAAGCCCACGATGCCGCCGCGCGCGCGATAGACCATGTCCAGGATCGCCCCGGTCGCCGTCCCGGGGCGTGCCAGGATCAGATATTGCCCGGGAACGGTGCTGGTCAGAATGGTGGCCGTCGCCAGTCCTGCCAGCCCCAGCACCAGCAGGACCAGAGCGGGCAGGGCATCGGCCCAACCGCTGCTCTGTTCGCCGGGGGCGGGTGCCCCGGTTTCCACGATTTCATCCGTCACTGCCCACCCATTCGCGCTGCCGAGACTTGCAATGTTTGCACACTAGCGCAGGGGGGCTGTCCGATCCGTTAATGGCTGGCCGGAAAACCATGAAAGTTTGTCGCGCTTCGGACGGGCGCGGCGGCGCGGTCGTCGCGCACCGGTTGCGATCGGACGGGCGGCGGCGCGATTCGCGCGCGCGACCGGCGGGTTTCGCTCAGAAGGCGAGGCGCAAGGGATCGGTTCTCTGCAAGATAGAAATGAACAGCGAAAAGCCGCGGAAACCCGGCCGAACACCAAATCTTGTAAGGACATCGGCCATGTGGGGATTAGGCTTGCGGGGTCAGGTGAAAGGTAGCTTCATGTTCAGACGATATCCCCTCTTGATTGCTCTCAGCGTCGGCCTGGCGCTTGCAACCTCCGTCAGCGCTCAGCAGACGAATGCAGACACATTGAAGATTTATTTTCAGACCGGCAGCGCCGGCATCTCCTCCGATGGGCGCGGCACGCTTGATCAGGCGGCGCGCCTGTTCCGGGACGGCAACCCCATCGTCATGATCGTGGCCGGGGGGGCGGATACGGTCGGCAAGCCCGATTACAATCTTCGCCTGTCGATCTGGCGCGCGCAGGCCGTGGCCGACGGCCTGGTGGAAAGAGGCATTCCCGTCGATCGGTTGCAGGTCCTGGGACGCGGCACGAGCGAATTGGCCGTCGAGACCGATGACGGGATCGCCAAACGAGAAAATCGCGTTGTCGAAATTTCTTGGCGATAGAGGCTGCCAGTCGGTCTGGGCCGGTGCGCTGTCTCTATCCCTTGGCCTGGCGCTGTCCGCCGGGGCGGATCCGCTTGGAGATGGCCAGCAGGCTTTCGAGGCTCGCGACTTCGCCCGCGCCGATGCGGTGTGGCAGGCCGCGGCGGACGAGGGTTCGGCCGAGGCGATGGTGCGGCTGGGGCTGTTGCGCGATCTGGGCCTGGGCGGGCCGCGCGATGCCGCCGCCGCGCTGGCTCTGTATCTGAAGGCCGCCAGACTTGGACTGGCCGAGGCGCAATTCAACGCGGCGGTGCTGCTGGATTCCGGCGACGGCGTGGCGCGCGATCCCCGGGCGGCAGCGGGTTGGTATGGTCGGGCCGCGGCGAACGGGCATGTCAGGGCACGCTATAACCTGGGGCTTATCCTTGCTGCGGGTGACGGGGTGCCGAGGAACGCGGATCTTGCCCGCTACTGGCTGGAGGATGTGGGCGGCGGCCTGCCGGCGGCGGCGGATCGGCTGGCAAATCTGGCGCCGCCCCCGCCCGGACAGCGCCGACTGGAGCCGCCGATCCCGCTTTCGGCCGGGCTGGTCCCGCGGGATCCGGCCCGGTCCGGACCGATCAGGGCCGAGATGGCATGGGCCGGCGCGCCTGCGGCCCGGGCTCTGCCTTTCCGGGTTGAAATCGCCCGGAGAGACAGGCCGTCCGACCCGGCGCGGATGGTGTTTTCCGACGATGTCCCGGGCTCGGCGCTGCGCGTCGATCTGGCCGGCACGACAGGGCGGCTGGTCTGGCGGGTGTCGCGCGTCGGCCCTGCCGCGTCACGCTATGCCGCGATGCCGTGGCAGGTTTTCGATCAGGCCGGTGACGAAGGCGAGGCGCCGTCCGGATTGATCCGGATCCAGGTTTCGCCCGGCGACGCCGCGGCGTCGCGTTTCGCGCGCGATCTGATCCGCGTGTTCGACGCGACGGGATATTGGACCGAGATCGTGGAAACCGCAGCGCCGCCCGACGCCGGCAGCGCGGTCAGCTATGCCTACGATGCCGATGCTGCTCTGGCCCGCGACATTGCGCTGTCGCTGCCGGGCCTGGGCGCGGGCAGCCTGTCTTTCGTCACCGATCCGCAGCGGTCTCCGGGAATGGTGGTGCTGCGCCTGATCGGTGGCCCGGCAAGCTGACCGGAACCATGATGATCGGGGCGTCAATGAAAAAGGCCGGGCGATTGCCCGGCCTTTTCCCGTGTCTTTGCAAAATTGCGCCTTATTCGCGTCCGCCCATGAATTGCAGCAGGAACATGAACAGGTTCAGGAAGTCGAGATAGAGCTGCAAGGCGCCCATGATCGCGGATTTGCCGAGGAAATCCTGATCCGAACCCGCCAGCCGCAGGTAGGTATTCTTGATGTTCTGCGTGTCATAGGCGGTCAGACCGGCGAAAATCAGCACACCCAAGGCCGAGATCGCGAATTGCATCCCCGAGGATTGCAGGAAGATGTTCACGATCGAGGCGACGATCAGGCCGATCACACCCATGATCAGGAAGCTGCCCCAGCCCGAGATGTCCTTCTTCGTGGTATAGCCCCACAGCGAAAGTCCCGAGAAGGCGATCGCCGTCACCAGGAAGGTCTGCACGATCGAGAACGGCGTATAGACCAGGAAGATCGAACTGATCGACAGCCCCATCAGCGCCGCGAAACCGTAGAACATCATTGTCGCGGCCTGCACCGACAGGCGATTCAGGGCGGCGCCGAAGGCGAAGACCATCAGCAAGGGCGCGAAGACGATCACCCATTTCAGGGGCGAGGCATAGATTGCGGTGCCCAATTGCGTCAACTGGCCGGCGGAATCGACCGCGGCGCTGCTGATGCCATAGGCTGCGACGGCGGTTACACCCATGCCGACCGCCATCAGCCCATAAACCTTGTTCATGTAGGCCCGCAGCCCTTCATCGACCGCACCCGTCCGGGTGCCGACGCTCTGGGCCGAGCGGTACGTATTGTAATCTGCCATCTACGTCTCCCTTTTGCGGTTGGGCTCAACGGCCCCAAGTCATGCCGATCATATTGGCAGACCCGGCCCGCGATTCAATATGCCGCGCGTATCACATCTGCGCTGTTTACAGGGTTATCACGACTTTTCCAACGGATTTGCGTCGCCGCAGCATCTCGAAGCCCTCGTCCAGCCGCTCCAGCGGCAGGCTGCTGCCCGCGACCGGCTTCAGCCGGCCGGCCTCGAACAAGGCCAGAAGCGCCGTCATGCTGTCGCGCCGGGCTTGCGGATCCAGGCTGGCATAGCCGCCCCAGTAGAAGCCGTGAATGGCGATGTTCTTGACCAGCGCGTGATTCAGCGCAAGGACCGGGGGCTGGCCGCCGGCGAAGCCTATGGCCAGAAAGCGACCGCCGCGCTTCAGGGCGCCGAAGGCTGCGGCGCCGGGCCGGTCGCCGACCGGATCATAGACCACGTCGATCCCCCCGCAATCGCGCAGCGCGGCCTTCAGATCCGGGCAATCGTCGCTGTCGATGACCAGATCCGCACCGGCGGCGCGCACCGCCTGCAACCTTTCGCGCCCGCGGGCAACCCCGATGACGCGCGCACCCATCGCCCGGCCGATCTCGACCGCGGTCAATCCGACGCCACCCGCGGCGCCCAGCACCGCCAGCGTTTCGCCCGGTTTCAGCTTTGCCCGCATGGTCAGGGCCAGATGGCTGGTGCCGTAGGCGATCTGGAAACCGGCCGCCTGTTCGTCGCGCATCGCATCGGGCAGGGGCAGGCAGGCATCCGCAGGCACCGCAACGATCTGGGCCATCGTGCCCGGATGCAGCACCGCCACCCGGTCGCCACGCTGCAACCCGCAGCCGTCGGGCGCCGCGACGACCTGGCCCGCACCCTCCAGCCCCGGAACATAGGGCGGCGTGGCCTTTTCCTGGTATTGGCCGCTTGCCTTCAGCAGATCGGCAAAGTTCAGCGCGGCGGCGCCGATCCGCACCAGAACCTCGTCCGGGCCGGCCGCGGGCGGGCCGGCGTCGCGCAGCACGGGCACCTGTCCCAAAGCGGTGATTTCGGCGATTCGAATCGTCTCGGCCATTTCTGTCTCTCCATAATTAACGCAATGACTTCATCCCGTTGTGCCAACCTGTCCAAATGGACAGGACTACGGAAACCCCGACCTGTCTTTTTGGTCAGAAACGGGCCTGTTAACCATGTTGACACTCGATAATTGTGACACCTTGGGCTACTGCCTCTTTAGATTGAGCGAGGTAGGACGATGAAGCACGGTGTTGATGTTCATGTTGGTAAGCGTATCCGCCATCGTCGCTGGATGATCGGAATGACCCAGCAGCAGCTTGCTGACAAGGTCGGGATCAAGTTCCAGCAGATCCAGAAATACGAGACCGGGATGAACCGGGTCTCGGCGTCCCGGTTGTGGGACATCGCCCGCGCGGTGGATGTCCCCGTCAGCTTCTTCTTCGAGGGCCTTCATGAAGGCGCGCTGGCCGATGAGGTCACGGGCGACATTCTGGCCGACAAGGAGGCGCTGCAACTGGTTCGCGCCTATTATGCGATGCCGGCCGCGCAGCGTCGGCAGATCTTCGAACTGGCGCGGGTTCTGTCGGACGCTGCCTGAAAGGCAGAAGACGGCCAGGAAAACCGCCGCTGACCGGCTGGTGTCACGGTCCGTCTTGCACCGGCCGCCGCCGGGGGTGGCGGGTCCGGGCCGATGCGGCTAGACCTCGTGACGCAATGTCACGGGGGCGCCGATGGAAGACAGGCAGCAGATCATCGAGACCGCGCACCTGATGGCCGATGCCGCAAGGCGCGCGATCCTGCCGCTGTTCCGAACCGGCATTCTGGCCGAAAACAAGCGCCCGGCCGGTTTCGATCCCGTAACCGAGGCCGACCGTGCCGCAGAGACCGCCATGCGCAGGGTTCTGGCCGAACGCCGCCCGGACGATTCCGTGCTTGGCGAGGAATTCGGATCGCGGCACGGCAGCAGCGGTCTGACCTGGATCCTCGATCCGATCGACGGCACCCGCGCCTTTCTGTGCGGGGCGCCAAGCTGGGGTGTCCTGATCGGCCTGCGCGACGCGGGCGGGATCCGATACGGGCTGATCGACCAGCCCTATCTCGGCGAACGTTTCGAAGGCGGCTTCGGGATCGCCCGTCTGACCCATCGCGGCGGCACCTCGCCGCTGCGCGCCCGCACACGGGTCGCGCTGAACCACGCCCTGCTGATGACCACCTTCCCCGAAATCGGCACCGGGGCCGAGGCCGCCGCTTTCCGCCGCGTCTCGCAACAAGCGCGGCTGACGCGCTATGGTCTGGACTGCTATGCCTACGCGCTTCTGGCGATGGGGCAGATCGACCTGGTGATCGAGGCGGGCCTGCAAGCCTATGACATCGCCGGACCGCTGGCGGTGGTCCAGGCGGCGGGCGGGATCGTGACCGACTGGCAGGGCGGCTCTGCCGCCGGGGGCGGGCAGGTGGTCGCCGCCGGCAGCCCGGAATTGCACCGCGAGGCGCTTGACCTGTTGAACCGCTAGCGCGCCCGACCTAATCAGTCACGGAACCTCGAACGGCAGGAGACGAGGCATGGCCGACGACGACAAGAGCCCGGAAACGGACCACGAGATCGCCGCCGACGCCGCTGATCGCGACGACGAGGATTTCCAGCTGCGCGACGACCTGCTGGATCGCATCCACGCCGCCATCGAGGACGAGGATTCGGCACGTCTGAACGACCTGCTGGAGCCGATGCACGCCGCCGACATCGCCGACGTGATCGAGCAGCTTTCCAGCGCCGAGCGTCGCGCCTTTCTGCATCTCTATTCCGGCGAGATCGACGGCGAGATCCTGTCCGAAATCGACGAGGGCATCCGCGAAGAGGTGCTGGAACAGTTGCCCCGCGCGGTGCTGGTCGAGGCTGTCCGCGAGATGGACAGCGACGATGTCGTCGACCTGATCGAGGATCTGGACGAATCCGGCCGGGCCGAAATTCTCGCCGCGCTGGATGACAGCGACCGGGCGGCGGTCCAGCAATCGCTGGGCTATCCCGAATATTCCGCCGGCCGACTGATGCAGTCCGAGACCGTGACCGCCCCCGAGCACTGGACCGTCGGCGAGGCGATCGACTTTCTGCGAAGCGAGGAGTGGCTGCCGGAACAGTTCTACCACGTGATTCTTGTCGATCCGCGCCGCCATCCGACAGGATATGTCGCGCTTGGCCGCCTTCTGGCCTCGCCCCGTGCCACCGCCCTGAGCGACATCACCGAGGACAGTTTCCGCACCGTGAGCGCCTATGCCGAGGAAGGCGACGTGGCCTATGCCTTCAACCAGTATCACCTGATCTCGGCCCCGGTCGTGGATCGGGACGAAAGGCTGGTCGGCGTGATCACCATGGATGACGCGATGAACGTCATGGATGAGGAACACGAGGAAGACATCCTGCGCCTTGCCGGCGTGGGCGAGGATTCGGCGATCACCGATACCGTGGTCGAGACCCTGCGCCAGCGGCTGCCCTGGTTGCTGGTCAATCTTTTCACCGCCATCGTCGCCTCGCTGGTCATCGCGATCTTCGAGGCGACGATCCAGCAGATTGTCGCGCTGGCGGTGCTGATGCCGATTGTCGCCTCGATGGGCGGGAATGCCGGCACCCAGACCCTGACCGTCGCGGTCCGCGCGCTGGCCACCAAAAGCCTGACCGGCAGCAATGTCTGGCGCGTGGTCCGGCGCGAGGCGATCGTCGGGGTGATGAACGGGCTGGCCTTTGCGCTGGTGATGGGCGTGGTGGCGTGGTTCTGGTTCGACGGCGTGTCGCTGGCCGCCGTCATCGGCATCGCGATGATCGTCAATCTTGCCGTTGCCGCCCTTGCCGGCATCCTGATCCCGCTGGCTCTGGAACGGGTGGGCGCCGATCCGGCGCTGGCCTCGGGCACCTTCGTGACCACCGTGACCGACGTCGTGGGCTTCTTCGCCTTCCTCGGTCTTGCCTCGGCCGTGCTGCTGTGAGCGCCGCCGCAAAGGCCGCGCTGCGGGCGCGGGCGCTGGCCGCGCGGCTGGCGGGCCAGGGCGACGCGACGGGGATCACCCGCCATCTGACACAGGCGCTGGCGCCCCATGCGGGGGCCGGGCTGGCGGGCTACTGGCCGATGCGCGGCGAGGCCGATCCGCGCCCGGCCATGATGGCCCATTCGGGCCCGCTGGCCCTGCCCGTGGTGACGGGCAGGGGGGTCGCGCTGATCTTTCGTGCCTGGGACGGCGGCGCGCTGGAACCCGGTCCCTATGGCACCGCCCATCCGCCCGAATCGGCACCCGTCCTGACGCCCTCGGTTCTGATCGTGCCGTTGGCCGCCTTCGACAAGGCCGGCAACCGAATCGGCTATGGCGGCGGCTATTACGACCGCAGCCTGCAATTGCTGCGCGCCGCGGGCCCGGTCTGCGCGATCGGGTTGGCCTTCGCGACGCAGGAATTGCCCGAAATCCCGGCAGAGCCCTTCGATCAGCCGCTGGATCTGATCGTCACCGACCAGGCGATCCGGCATCCAGATCGCTGAATTCTGTCATTGTGGCCTTGTCGCATCAGCTGTGCACAACCTCTGGATGAATCGCGGATAAGGCTGTGGAAAAGTTCCGGATAAAATTCCGTATGTGATTGACGATAAATAACTTATTTGGCTCCTCTGAGGGGCGGACAACTTGCGGCGAGCAAAGCTGTGAGCGAATCCACGGCGACGCCGAACCGGGTCTGTCAACGCCCAATCTTTCGCGCATATGGTAAAAAAATAGTTGAAACCGACCAAATCTGGCGTCAGTTTGTATTTCACGGCGAAGGTGGCACAAGATGTGGTGGCGGCTGCCACCGGCACCACGAAACACCGGGCCGGACCCTGATCGAAAGCCTTGCAGGCGCTTGCCGCGCCTGACTGCCTTCTGCCGCAAGTGGAAGGCTGGGGATGCATGTCCATGGTACCGGGGCAGGGGCGCGGGGACAGCGATACGAGCATGAACGAGGGGCAGGCATGAAAATCGAGCGGCGTTTCACCACCGAGGAATCCGGGGCCTATGGCGCGGTGGACTTCACCATGACAACCAGCGAGATCCGCAACCCGGACGGCAAGATCGTCTTTCGCAATGATCAGGTCGAGGTGCCGAAGGGCTGGAGCCAGGTCGCCAGCGACGTGATCGCGCAGAAATATTTCCGCAAGGCCGGCGTGCCCCTGCTGCTGAAGCGGGTCAGGGAAAAGGGCGTGCCGGATTTCCTGTGGCGCAGCGTGGCCGATACCGATGCGCTGGAGGCCCTGCCCGAAAGCCAGCGCTACGGCGGCGAGACCAGCGCCAGACAGGTCTTTGACCGTCTGGCCGGGGCCTGGGCCTATTGGGGTTGGAAAGGCGGGTATTTTTCCAACGAAGAAGACGCCCGCGCCTATTATGACGAGATGCGCTTCACGCTGGCCCGACAGATGGCCGCGCCCAACAGCCCGCAATGGTTCAATACCGGCCTGCACTGGGCCTATGGCATCGACGGCCCGTCGCAGGGGCATTTCTATGTCGATTTCAGGACCGGCAAGCTGGTCAAGTCGGCCAGCGCCTATGAACATCCCCAGCCCCATGCCTGCTTCATCCAGTCGGTTGGCGACGATCTGGTGAACGAGGGCGGGATCATGGATCTGTGGGTCCGCGAGGCGCGCCTGTTCAAATATGGCAGCGGCACCGGCACCAATTTCTCCAGTCTGCGCGGCGAGGGCGAAAGCCTGTCGGGCGGCGGCAGGTCCAGCGGCCTGATGGGTTTTCTGAAGATCGGCGACCGGGCGGCCGGCGCGATCAAGTCGGGCGGCACCACCCGCCGCGCCGCCAAGATGGTGATCTGCGACATGGATCACCCCGATATCGAAGCCTTCATCAACTGGAAGGTCATCGAGGAACAGAAGGTCGCCAGCCTCGTCGCCGGGTCCAAGGCCCACGAGGCGAAGCTGAACGACATCTTCGCCGCCATCGGCGCCTGGGACGGCAGCATCGAGGATGCGACCGACCCGGCCGTCAATGACGGTCTGAAAGCTGCGATCCGGGGTGCCAAGAAGGCGATGATACCCGAAACCTATATCAACCGCGTGCTGCAATATGCCCGTCAGGGTTTCGACAGTATCGAATTCCCGACCTACGATACCGACTGGGACAGCGAGGCCTATGTCAGCGTCTCGGGACAGAACAGCAACAATTCGGTCCGCGTCACCGACGCCTTCCTGAACGCGGTCCGCGATGACAGGCCGTGGGAGCTGCTGCGCCGCACCGATGGCAAGGTCGCCAGGACCGTCAGCGCCCGCGAATTGTGGGATCAGGTCGGTCATGCCGCCTGGGCCTGCGCCGATCCGGGAATCCAGTTCCACGATACCGTCAATGCCTGGCATACCTGCCCCGAGGACGGCGCCATCCGCGGATCGAACCCGTGCAGCGAATACATGTTCCTCGACGACACGGCCTGCAACCTGGCCTCGATGAACCTTCTGAGCTTCTGGACCGGCGAGCGTTTCGACGCCGATGCCTATGTCCACGCCACGCGGCTGTGGACCGTGACGCTGGAGATCAGCGTGCTGATGGCGCAATTCCCCAGCAAGGAGATCGCGCAGCGCAGCTATGATTACCGCACGCTGGGCCTGGGCTATGCCAATATCGGCGGCCTGCTGATGAACATGGGCCTGGGTTATGACAGTGATCAGGGCCGCGCGCTGTGCGGCGCGCTGACCGCGATCATGACCGGCATTGCCTATGCCACCTCGGCCGAGATGGCGTCGGAGCTGGGGGCGTTTCCCGGATACGGGCGCAACGCCGAGCACATGCTGCGCGTGATTCGCAACCACCGCGCCGCGGCCCACGGAACCGAGGCCTATCACGGCATCAATGTCCGCCCCGTGGCGCTGGATGCCGGCAATTGCCCCGATCCGCGTCTGGTCGCACTGGCCCGCGAGGCCTGGGACGAAGCGCTGACGCTGGGCGAGGATCACGGGTTCCGCAACGCCCAGTCGACCGTCATTGCGCCAACCGGCACGATCGGGCTGGTCATGGATTGCGACACGACCGGAATCGAGCCCGACTTCGCACTGGTCAAGTTCAAGAAGCTGGCCGGAGGCGGCTATTTCAAGATCATCAACCAGTCGGTCCCGGCCGCGCTTGACACATTGGGCTATGCATCCGCCCAGATCGAGGAAATCATCGCCTATGCGGTGGGCCATGCCAGCCTTGGCAATTGCCCCGGCATCAATCACACCGCGCTGGCCGGGCACGGTTTCGGCCCGCGCGAGATCGAGAAGGTCGAGGCCGCCCTGGCCACGGCGTTCGATATCCGCTTCGTCTTCAACCAATGGACACTGGGCGAGGATTTCTGCAGGCAGACGCTGGGCATCCCGGCCGACAAGCTGAACGATCCCGCCTTTGATCTGCTGCGGCATCTGGGCTTCTCGAAGCAGCAGATCGACGCCGCCAACGATCACGTCTGCGGAACGATGACGCTGGAAGGCGCGCCTTTCCTGAAGGATGAACATCTGCCGGTCTTCGACTGCGCCAATCCCTGCGGCAAGCGCGGCAAGCGGTATCTGTCCGTGGACAGCCACATCCACATGATGGCCGCCGCGCAATCCTTCATCTCGGGCGCGATCAGCAAGACGATCAACATGCCCAACAGCGCCACCATCGCCGACGCGCTGGCCGCCTACGAGCTGTCGCACAGCCTCGGCATCAAGGCCAATGCCCTGTACCGCGACGGATCCAAGCTGTCGCAGCCGCTGGCCGCGGCCCTGGTCGAAGACGACGAGGAGGCCGAGGAAATCCTCGCCACCGGCAGCGCCCGTGAAAAGGCCACAATCGTCGCCGAAAAGATCGTCGAGCGGATCATCGTCAAGGAGGCCGTGCGCAGCCACCGCGAGAAACTGCCGCAGCGGCGCAAGGGCTATACCCAGAAGGCCATCGTCGGCGGCCACAAGGTCTATCTGAGGACCGGCGAATACGATGATGGCGGCCTGGGCGAGATCTTCATCGACATGCACAAGGAAGGCGCGGGCTTCCGGGCGATGATGAACAATTTCGCCATCGCCGTATCGGTCGGCCTGCAATACGGCGTGCCGCTGGAGGAATTTGTCGATGCCTTTACCTTCACCCGGTTCGAACCGGCGGGGATGGTTCAGGGCAATGACAGCATCAAGAACGCCACCTCGATCCTGGATTACGTGTTCCGCGAACTGGCGGTCAGCTATCTCGACCGCACCGATCTGGCCCATGTGAAGCCGGAAGGGGCGTCATTCGACGATCTTGGTGGCGGCGAACACGAGGGTCAGAACCTGGCCCCGGTGACCGAGCAGGCCGAACTGAAATCGCTGACCATGCTGAAGCAGATCAGCAGCGCCGGATATTTGCGCAAACGCTTGCCGCAGGACCTGATGGTGCTGCAGGGCGGCGCTTCGAGGACGGCGGTCGCCACCGGCATGGCCGAAGGCGGCGCCGGCTTTCAGGCCGCCCCGGTCGCGGCTGCGCCGATCGACCAGCGCAAAAAGGCCAAGATGCAGGGCTACGAGGGCGATCCTTGCGGCGAATGCGGCAATTACACGCTGGTCCGCAACGGCACCTGCATGAAGTGCAACACCTGCGGCGGCACCTCAGGTTGTAGCTGAACCGACTGCGCGGGGCCTGTCGCAGGCCACGCATTGCCATGTCAGGCCAGGTCGCGGGTTTCCCTCCTCCCTCTCGCGCCCCTATCGAAGCAGATGCGTCCGGCAAGAGGCGCAGCCTGACCCCAGCCCCCCGCGCCGTGGCAGCGAGACGCGGGGGGTCTTTCATTCGCGAATGGCCGGATGCCGGCCTGGACTGGCCGGTCCTGACCCCGGCTGATCCGGACCGCTAGAGCGCCAGCGCCATCCCGCCGAGCGCGCCCGTGATCACGACCTGCCAGGCCGGTCGCCGCCACAAGGACAGCATCAGGAACAGGGTCACCGCCAGCGCGAAATCCCCGGATTGCGTGACGCCGCCTGTAAAGACCGGATCATAAAGCGCCGCGCCCAGCACGCCCACGACCGCCGCGTTCGCGCCGGCGCCGGCGTGGCGCGCCCGGTGACTGGCCGAAATCGCCGACCAGAAGGGCAGGGCGGCCGCCATCAGCAGAAATCCCGGCAGGAAGATCGCGATCAGGCCGATGATCGCGCCCGCCGGGCCGCCCGCGATCTGTCCCAGCCAGCCGGCAAAGGTGAAAAGCGGCCCCGGCATGGCCTGCGCCGCGCCATAGCCGGCCAGGAAACTGGCCTCGGGCACCAAGCCGCCCTGCACGGTTCCCGCTTCGAGCAGTGGCAGCACCACATGGCCGCCGCCGAAAACCAATGCCCCCGCGCGGTAAAAGACCTCCGCGATCCGGGCCGGAATGCCCGCACCGACCAGCAGCGGCGAAAGCAGCAGCAAGACCCCGAACAGGATCGCGCACAGCGCCGCGTTGCGCCGCGACGGGCCGCGCAGCGGCTGCTGAGGCTGTGCCTCGGCCAGGCGTGCCACCCGCAGCAGCAGACCCGCAAGCGCACCGCCGGCGATGACCACGACCTGCATCCAGGCGGCGGTCGGCATCGCCGACAGCGACGCCAGCGCGGCCAGCGCGATCCCCGCCCGCGCGCCCGACGGCGCCAGCATGCGCGCCATGCCGAAAACCGCATGGGCCACGATCGCCACGGCGGTAATCTTCAGCCCGGCAATCAGGCCGCCGGCCAGCCCCTCGTCGGGCGGCGCCGCGCCGACCGTCGCCGCCAGCAGAATCATCGCCAGCGCCGAGGGCAGGGTAAAGGCCAGCGTCGCCGTCAACGCCCCCGTCGCGCCGCCGCGCTGCCAGCCCAGGGCAAAGGCGGTCTGGGACGAGGCGGGACCAGGCAGAAACTGGCTCAGCGCGACGATCTCGGCATAGCGGGCATCAGTGATCCAGTTGCGGCGGAGGACCAGATCCTCGCGGAAATAGGCCAGATGGGCGATGGGGCCGCCGAAACTGGTCAGGCCGAGGCGCAGAAAAGCGCGGGCGATTTCGGGCAGGCGGTGCGAATCGGTCATCGGCGCGATCATAATGGTAACGCGTGGCGGGAAAATGCCTGGTGGATCGTGGCGCTGCCGTGGATGGATCGCGCGTGATGAAGAGGGGGAAAGACGATGCAGGACCAACCCGATGATGCAGGGGCACGCCGCGCCGCGATCCCTGTCGACTGTTATCCCGTCGAGACACTGCCGCAGCCGGATCTGCCCGGCCTTCTGGCCGCGCGAAACGGCTGGCGGCAGGTGGACGAAATCGTGGTCCCGCCTCGTGAGGCGCGCTGTTTCACGGTGCCCGCCGGCCATTTCTTCCGCATCCTCTGCATCGAGGGACCCCAGGTCGGGGATCTGAACCTGTGGTCGGCGGATCTGTCGGAACGCTTCTATTCCGGCAAGACCCGGGCCCTGCATGGCAGCCATCTGAGCACGGGCGACCGGTTGTGGTCCTCGTTCCCAGGCCTGCGGCCGATGGCCACGATCACCGAGGACACGCTGGCCTGGTATGGCATCGACGATTTCGGCGGCAGCGTCCACGATGTGATCGGCACACGCTGCGATCCCTATACGCATAATTTGCTGACGGGCGGGCATTATCATCATTGCTGCCATTCCAACCTGATCCGCGCACTGGCCGGGGCGCGGGGCCTGACGCCGGAACAGGCCGAGGCCCATGTTCACGATGTGCTGAACGTCTTCATGTGCACCGGCTTCGCCCGTGATTCCGGGCGATATTTCATGAAGGCCAGCCCCGTCCGGCCCGGCGATTATCTGGAATTCTTCGCCGAAATCGACCTGCTGGGGGCGCTGTCCGCCTGTCCGGGCGGGGATTGTTCGGCCGAACATTCCTCGGATGCGGCGCGCTGCTATCCGCTTTCGGTGCAGATGTTCCGGCCCGCCCGGACGCCCGCAGGCTGGTCGCCGCCGCCACCGAACGGCTATGACCGCAGCCATGGCGCGCGCTGAGGCGCGTAAATGCAACTTATGCGTGCAAAGGCTGCATTCGGCTGTAGCGCGGGGCGGAAAACCGCGCTATTCTCTGTCTCAGATCCGGGAAAACCGGACGAGGCAGAGGCAGTGACGGCGGTATTCCCATGACCGAGATGGTCTTTGGCACGACCCCCGCGAGGGCGGGGGATCCGATTCTTCCACGCTGGTGGCGGACCCTGGACAGGTGGGCGCTGGCCTGCGTGGTGGGGCTTTTTGCGACAGGCCTTCTTCTGGGGCTGGCGGCATCGGTGCCGCTGGCCGAAAAGAACGACCTGCCGCGATTCTACTATGTCCAGCGCCAGGCGATCTTTGGCGGTCTGGCGCTGCTGGTGATGCTGGTCGTCTCGATGCTGTCGCCGCGGCAGGTCCGGCGGCTGGGCGTGCTTGGCTTCATCGCGGCCTTCGCATTGCTCGGGGCGCTGCCTTTCTTCGGCACCGATTTCGGCAAGGGCGCGACGCGCTGGCTGAGCCTGGGCTTTGTCTCGATCCAGCCGTCGGAGTTCCTGAAGCCGGGCTTCGTCGCGCTCTCGGCCTGGTTCATGGCCGCCAGCCAGGAGGTCGGAGGCCCGCCGGGCCGGTTGTATTCCTTTTTCACGGCGATGGTGGTGGTCCTGCTTCTGGCCCTGCAACCCGATTTCGGGCAGGCCTCGCTGGTGCTGTTTGCCTGGCTGGTGATGTATTTCGTGGCCGGGGCGCCGATGGTGCTTTTGCTGGGCGTTACCGGCATCGCTGGCCTGGGCGGTCTTTTCGCCTATGGGGCTTCGGAACACTTCGCCCGCCGGATCAACGGATTCCTGAACCCCGAGATCGATCCCCGCACGCAGATCGGCTATGCCACCAACGCGATTCAGGAAGGCGGCTTCTTCGGCGTCGGCGTGGGCGAAGGCACCGTCAAGTGGTCGCTGCCCGACGCCCATACCGACTTCATCATCGCGGTGGCGGCCGAGGAATATGGCACGATCATGGTTCTGGCGATCATCCTGCTTTACGCCACCATCGTCAGCCGCTCGCTGTTGCGTCTGCTGCGGGAACGCGATCCCTTCGCCCGCATCGCGGGCACCGGGCTGGCCTGCGCCTTTGGCGTGCAGGCGCTGATCAACATGGGCGTCGCGGTCCGGCTGCTGCCGGCCAAGGGCATGACGCTGCCCTTCGTCAGCTATGGCGGTTCATCGGTGATCGCATCCGGCATCACGATGGGAATGCTGCTGGCGCTGACCCGGGCCCGCCCACAGGGCGAAATGGCCGAGATCCTGCGGCGAGGCCGCTGATGGCCGCACCGCTTGCGCTGATCGCGGCCGGCGGCACGGGCGGGCACATGTTTCCCGCCCAGGCCCTGGCCGAGCTGATGCTGGCCGAGGGCTGGCGCGTCGCATTGTCCACCGACGAACGCGGCGCGCGCTATGCCGGGGCCTTTCCCGACGCGGTCCAGCGCAGCATCGTTCCCGCAGCCACCACGGCGCGCGGGGGCATTCCTGGCAAGCTGACCGCGCCCTTCACGATCGCTGCAGGCATCATGGCCGCGCGCCGCGCCTTTGCCGGCGACCGGCCCTCGGTCGTCATAGGCTTCGGCGGCTATCCGACGATTCCCGCCCTGTCGGCGGCGCTCAGCATGGGGCTGCCGCGCATGATCCACGAACAGAACGGCGTCATGGGCCGCGTGAACCGCCTTTTCGCGGCGCGTGTCCATCGCATCGCCTGCGGTATCTGGCCGACCGCGCTGCCGCGAGGGGTCGCGGGCATCCATACCGGCAATCCGGTCCGCGCCTCGGTCCTGGACCACGCGGCCAGTCCCTATGCCGATCCCGATGAAGGCGGTCTGAACCTCGTGGTCATCGGCGGAAGTCAGGGCGCGCGCGTCCTGTCCGACATGGTTCCCGCCGCCATTGCCGTTTTGCCCGCCGATCTGCGCACCCGGCTGCGCCTAAGCCATCAGGCCCGCTCCGAGGACGCGGATCGGGTCGCCGCCGCCTATGATGCGGCGGGCGTAACGGCGGATGTGCAGCCCTTCTTCGCCGATGTTCCCGAAAGGCTGGCGCGGGCGCAACTGGTCATCAGCCGTGCCGGTGCCTCGTCCATCGCCGACATCACGGTGATCGGCCGGCCCGCCATCCTGATCCCCTTCGCCGCTGCCGCGGGCGACCACCAATCCGCCAATGCGCGGGCCCTGGCCGATGCCGGCGCCGCGCTGCTGCGTGCCGAATCGACGCTTGACCCCGAAACCCTTGCGCGCGACATGCAGGCGATCCTGACCGATCCCGCGTGTGCGCGCGCCATGGCATCGGCCGCGCTGTCGCTGGCCCGTCCCGATGCCGCGCGCCGCCTTTACGACCTTGTCACGGAGATTGCCTGATGAATGCCGCCACCAAACTGCCCGGTGAACTTGGTCCCATTCACTTCGTGGGCATCGGCGGAATCGGCATGTCGGGGATCGCCGAGGTGCTGATGACGCTGGGCTACCGCGTCCAGGGCAGCGATGCGAAACGCTCGAAGATCACCGACCGCCTGGAAACCCTGGGTGCGACCGTATTCGAAGGGCAGCGCGCCGAAAACCTGGGCGAGGCCGGCGTGGTGGTCATCTCGACCGCGATCAAGAAGGGCAACCCCGAACTGGAAGAGGCCCGCCGCCGCGGCCTGCCGGTCGTCCGCCGGGCCGAGATGCTGGCCGAACTGATGCGGATGAAATCCAACATCTGCATCGCCGGCACCCATGGCAAGACCACCACCACCACCATGGTCGCGACATTGCTGGACGCGGGCAACCTGGACCCGACCGTCATCAATGGCGGCGTCATCCACGCCTATGGCAGCAATGCGCGGGCGGGCGCGGGCGAATGGATGGTGGTCGAGGCCGACGAAAGCGACGGCAGCTTCAATCGCCTGCCCACCGACATCGCCATCATCACCAATATCGACCCCGAACACATGGAACATTGGGGCAGCTTCGATGCGCTGCGGCAGGGCTTTTACAATTTTGCATCCTCGATCCCGTTCTATGGTCTTGCGGTCTGCTGCACCGATCATGCCGAGGTTCAGTCGCTGGTCGGCCGGCTGACCGAACGCCGCGTCGTGACCTTCGGATTCAATGCCCAGGCCGATGTGCGGGCGATGAACCTGACCTATGACAAGGGCATCGCGCATTTCGACATCGCGCTGCAGGGCGAAGGCCCCAACGACAAGGGCGCGGTCGAGATGATCGAGCGCTGCACCTTGCCGATGCCGGGCGACCACAACGTCTCGAACTGCCTCGCCGCCGTCGCCGTGGCGCGCCATCTGGGCATGAAGAAGGCCGAGATCCGCGAGGCGCTGGCGAAATTCGGCGGCGTGGGGCGGCGATTCACCCGTGTGGGCGAGGTCGGCGGCGTCACCATCATCGACGATTACGGCCACCACCCGGTAGAAATCGCGGCGGTGCTGAAAGCCGCCCGCCAGGCGACCGAGGGTCGGGTGATCGCGGTCCACCAGCCGCACCGTTTTTCGCGATTGTCCAGCCTCTTTGACGATTTCTGCACCTGTTTCAACGAGGCCGACGTGGTCGCCATCGCCGATGTCTATGCCGCCGGCGAAGATCCGATCCCCGGCGCCACCCGCGACGATCTGGTGGCCGGATTGATCGCCCATGGTCACCGCCACGCGCGCGCGATCCTGAACGAGGATGATCTGGAACGGCTGGTCCGCGAACAGGCGCGGCCGGGCGATATGGTGGTCTGCCTGGGCGCGGGCACGATCTCGGGCTGGGCCAATGCGCTTCCGGCGCGTCTGCAAGGACGGGCCGCGTGACACTGCTTGCCATCGGTTCGGTCGCGGCGGCCGCCGCCTGGGTTCTGCTGGCCAGCCTGATCCCGTACTTGCGCCAAAGGCATCGTTTTGTCGCCTTCTGGACGATGATCGTGCTGGGCGTGCCGGTTCTGGGCTGGCTGACGCTGTATTGGGGTCCGCTCGTCGGTGTGGGGGCCTTTGCCCTTGGACTGTGGTTGTTGCTGCGTCAGCCCCTGCGCGATTGCGGCACCCACGGCCTGCCCGACGCGCGCCACGGCCAGCCGCCGGCCCCGCCCCAGCCCTGACACCGATCGCCCGGGCAACCGGAACGGCGCCGCGGCAGCCCGCGGTCATGCCGGCGCCGGCAGGTCGGGGGCGCGTGCGCGCCGACATGGTCGATCGCCCGGGCTTTCGCGAAGCCGCTGCCGGCAAGCCGGTCTCAGCAGTTCGGCACGTTCACTGCCAGTCCGCCCAGCGAGGTTTCCTTGTATTTCTCGGACATGTCGCGTCCGGTCTGACGCATGGTCTCGATGGCCGCGTCCAGGGGCACGAAATGCGTGCCATCGCCGCGCAGCGACAGGCTGGCCGCGCTGACCGCCTTGATCGCACCCAGGCCGTTGCGTTCGATGCAGGGCACCTGGACCAGCCCCTTCACCGGGTCGCAGGTCATGCCCAGATGATGTTCCAGCGCGATCTCGGCTGCGTTCTCGACCTGGCCAGGGGTGCCACCGAGGACCGCCGCCAGCCCGGCGGCCGCCATTGCCGAGGCGCTGCCGACCTCGGCCTGGCAGCCGCATTCCGCGCCCGAGATCGAGGCATTGTGCTTGATCAAGCCGCCGATCGCCGCTGCGGTCAGCAGGAAATCGGGCAGATCGCGTTCGGTCGCGCCGGGAACATGATCCAGCCAGTAGCGGATCACGGCGGGAACCGTGCCCGCCGCGCCGTTGGTGGGCGCGGTGACGACCTGTCCTCCGGCGGCGTTTTCCTCGTTCACGGCCATGGCATAGGTGGACATCCAGTCATTGATGACGTGCGGCGCGGTCAGGTTCATACCACGTTCCGCCATCAGCTTTTCGTGGATGCCGCGCGCGCGGCGGCGCACGTTCAGCCCGCCCGGCAGGTTTCCCGTGGCCGACAAGCCGCGATCCATGCAGTCGCGCATGACCCGCCAGATCCGGTCCAGCCCCTCGCGCAGTTCGGATTCGCTGCGGAAGGCCAGTTCGTTGGCGCGCTTCATGGCGGCAATGGAAATGCCCGATTTTTCAGCCATGGCCAGCATTTCGGCGGCGCTGGCGAAGGGAAAGGGCACTTTCGACACCGCGTCGCTGCGATCCTCGTTGCCTTTTCGCGCCAGTTCCTCGTCGGTCAGAACGAAGCCGCCGCCGACCGAATAATAGATTCGGTGAAAGATCACATCGCCCTGCGCGTCCCTTGCCGACAGGGTCATGCCGTTGGCGTGGCCGGGCAGCGGCTTGTCATAATCGAATTGCAGATCGCGTTCGGGATCGAAGGCCATCTCGGGCAGGCCGGGCGGCGTCAGGGTCCGGGTTTCGCGGTTGCGGGCCAGCGCGGCCTCGGCCGCCTCGGCCTGCATCGTCGCAGGCTCGAAGCCCGCAAGGCCCAGGATCGTGGCGCGATCCGTGGCATGACCCTTGCCGGTAAAGGCCAGGCTGCCATGCAGGCTGGCCGTCAGCCCGTGGGCGCGGAAGGGCTGGTCGCGCAGCGCGGCCAGAAACCGCGCGGCCGCCACCATCGGCCCCATCGTATGCGACGAGGACGGGCCGACACCCACCTTGAACAGATCGAACACCGACAGAAACATCCCGCCCCCTTGGCCAAGCTGGCCCGATCCAATCACGCGCGACGTCCGATGGCCAGTCAGGATGCGACCCGCAGGGCCCCCGCTTGCGACACCAGCGGTCGCCTGGACCTGCCTTCTAAACGGGCGGAATGCGTATTATGAAGGCAGTTGCGCCGGTGTCGTCTCGGGCGCAAGTGATCATCGCCGCAGCATCCTTGCGACTGCCCCAAGCAAGGTGAAGGAACAACAGAATGCAGCAGCCCGAACCGATCCGCCTTGGCGACACGCGACTGGGACCGCCGGTGTTTCTTGCGCCCATGGCGGGAATCACCGATCTGCCCTTTCGCCGGGCGGTGGCGCGACACGGCGCCGGGCTGATGGTCAGCGAAATGGTCGCCTCGACCGAGATGGTGACACCCCGCCCCTCGACCCGCGCCGCCATCCGCGCCAAGGCGCTGACCGAAGGCGCGCTGCCCGTCAGCGTCCAGATCGCCGGCCGCGAGGCAGGCCCCATGGCCGAGACCGCGCGCATCGTCGAGGGAATGGGCGCGGCCATCATCGACATCAACATGGGCTGCCCGGCCAAGAAGGTGACCGGCGGGCTTTCGGGCGCGGCGCTGATGCGCGATCCGGATCATGCGCTGACCCTGATCGAAGCGGTGGTGCGCGCGGTGTCGGTGCCGGTAACGCTGAAGATGCGGCTGGGCTGGGACGAGGATTGCCTGAATGCGGCCGAATTGTCGCGTCGCGCATCCGATGCGGGGGTCCGGATGCTGACCGTTCACGGCCGGACGCGGACGCAGTTCTACAAGGGCCGCGCGGATTGGGCGCGAATCCGCGCCGTGGCCGACATCGCGGGCCGCCCGCCACTGGTCGCCAATGGCGATGTGGTGGATGCGGCCAGCGCGCGGGCGGCGCTGGCGGCCTCGGGGGCCGAGGCGGTGATGGTCGGTCGCGGGGCGCAGGGCGCGCCCTGGCGGCTGGCGCGGATCGCGCACGAGCTTTGGGGCACGCCCGCGCCGCAAATCCCGCAAGGCCCGGCCCTGGCCGACGCGGTCGAACATCATTATCACGATATCCTGGACTTCTACGGGGCCGAGCTGGGTCTGCGCGTCGCGCGCAAGCATCTGGGCTGGTATGCCGAGGCCGCAAGTGCACCGCTGCGGGCCGAGATGCTGCGCGCAGACAGCCCGGCCGCCGCCACGGCGCTGATCCGCCGCGCCTTTGCCGAGGCCGTGCCCGACGGCGGATCCGCGTCCTTTCGCGGGGACCGCGCCGCATGACCAGCCCGCGCCCGGCCGATTTCCGCGAGGCCGCGCCGGGGCCGGGATGGATGGTCATGCCTCTGCCGGCGCTGATCCTGGACGCCAAGGGCCGGGTGGCGGCAATGAACGATTCGGCCGAGATCTGGCTCAACGTCTCGCGCAATTCGACCATCGGCAAGGCGCTGGAGGGTGAATCGATGGGCAAGCGGGTGCGCATCCGCCCCTCGCTCAGGGCGCTGATCGGTCGGGTGCTGCGGGGCGACGAGGCGCTGTATCACGCCGATGTGCTGTTCGAGATCGGCGATCGTGCGGGTGGGCATCAGGATCGCCGCGCCGCCGTCCATGCCGCGCCGGCGGGCGAGGCCGGCGGCGCCGTCATGCTGCTGCTTGTGCCGCTGGACGACCATGGAATGCAGTATCAGAACCGCGCCGTGCGCACCGCCGCACGCAGCGCCATCGGCATGTCCGAGATGCTGGCCCACGAGATCAAGAATCCGCTGGCAGGCATCCGGGGCGCGGCGCAGATCATGGGCATGAACGCCTCGGCCGAGGATCGCGAGATGGCCGAGATGATCGTCAGCGAGACCCGCCGCATCGCGGCCCTGCTGGAACAGGTGGAACGGTTCGGCGATACCTCGCCGCCCGAACTGCGGCCGGTCAACATCCACGACGTGCTGGAAAAGGTGCGCCGCTCGGCCCAGGTGGGCTTTGGCAGGCGGGTACAGATCGTGGCCGATTACGACCCGTCGCTGCCGCCCGCCCTGGCCGATCCCGACCAGCTGACGCAGGTCTGTCTGAACCTCGTCAAGAACGCGGCCGAGGCGTTGAAAGGCACCGAATTGCCGGTGATAAGGCTGCACAGCCATTATGACCATATTTTGCGCCTGCCACCCGATGAAGCCGACCCGACGGGTCGGCCGCTGCCCCTGCAGATCGCGATCGAGGATAACGGACCCGGACTGCCCTTGGCGATCGCCGATCAGATCTTCGAGCCTTTCGTCTCGGGCCGCGAGAACGGCACCGGACTTGGCCTGGCGCTGGTCAGCAAGATCATCACCGACCACGGCGCGCTGATCCGCGTGGACAGCCGCCCCGGCCGCACCGTATTCCGCATCTCGCTTCCCAAGGCATAAGGACCGACGCCATGGACGGAACCGTTCTGATCGCCGACGACGACCGCACCATCCGCACGGTGCTGACCCAGGCGCTGACCCGCGCGGGCTGCCGGGTTCACGCGACCGGCAGCCTGGCGCAATTGTCGAAATGGGTCGAGGAGGGGCGCGGCGATCTGGTCATCACCGACGTGATGATGCCCGATGGCAACGGCATCGACCGCATCCCCGCCATCCGGCAGGCGCGGCCCGATCTGCCGGTGATCGTGATCTCGGCCCAGAACACCATCGTCACCGCGATCCGTGCGACCGAGGCCGAGGCGTTCGAATATCTGCCCAAGCCCTTCGATCTGCCCGACCTGATGAGCAAGGCGAACCTTGCCCTGTCACGCCGCCCGCGCAAATCGGAACCCGCACCCGAACCTGACCCCGCGCCGCGCCAGGGCGCCGATCCGGCGATGCCGCTGATCGGTCATGCGCCCGCCATGCAAAACCTGTTCCGCATGGTCGCGCGCATCCTGAACGCCGATCTGCCGGTCCTGATCGCGGGCGAGCCGGGCGTCGGCAAGACCACCATCGCGCGGTCCTTTCACGACCTGTCGGACCGGCGCGGCCGGGGGCTGGCGGTGCTGACCTCGGCCGATGCCGGACCAGAGGCGATTGGCCGCGCCTCCGAGAAGGCGCGCGGAGGCTCGATCGTGATCGAGAACCCGGCAGGCTTCGATCAGGGCGCGCAGGCCCGTCTGATCGGGCTGATCGAGGCGATGGAAACCGGCCCCGATCGGGCGCAGGCTCCGCGCATCGTGGCCACGACCGGCCCTGATCCGCAG
The DNA here is from genome assembly GCF_056857655.1 of Paracoccus sp. L-17. NCBI lineage: Bacteria > Pseudomonadati > Pseudomonadota > Alphaproteobacteria > Rhodobacterales > Paracoccaceae > Paracoccus > Paracoccus sp. L-17. The sequence continues at coordinate 60,537 of NZ_JBSXNM010000035.1, read as the reverse complement.
ACCGATGTGGCATCGGGACGACTGCGATCGGATCTCTATTACCGGCTTGCCGGCGTCACCGTCTCGGTGCCTCCGCTGCGCGCACGGGTCGATGACATCCTGCCGCTGGCCGCGCATCTGCTGGCACGCGCCGCGGCCCAGGGCCTGCCCGAACGCAGCCTTTCCGACGAGGCGGCGGCGGCCCTGCGCGCCCATCCCTTCCCCGGCAATGTCCGCGAGCTGGAAAACATGATGCGCAGGCTGGCCCTGATCGCCGCCGGCCCGGTCGTCACCGCCGTCGAAATGCGCGAGGCGCTGAACCAGCAGGGGGGCGGCGCAGGCATGGCCTCTGTCGCGACCGAAACCGCCGCGCTCCGCGACGGCGCGCCGGGCACTGCCGCCGCGGTTCCGCTGCCGCCGGGCAATGCGCGGCTGTCGGATTCGGTCGAGGCGCATCTGCAACGCTATTTCGATCTGCACGGCGACGCGCTGCCGCCGCCGGGTCTGTATGACCGCATCCTGCGCGAGATCGAGCGTCCGTTGCTTCAGGTCGCGCTGGATGCGACGGGGGGAAATCAGCTGAGATGCGCCGATCTTCTGGGCATCAACCGCAATACGCTGCGCAAGAAGCTGACCGAGTTGAATATCGAGGTGACACGGCGCCGCAAACTGATGTAAAACCGCCACAGGGTGCCGCGCCGCAGTTACGGCCCGGCAACAGCAAAGCCGCGAGAGACGGCGAGTGGGGGTTATGGCAGGGTCCGCATCAGGGCTGAGCTGGGACAGGTTGGCGCGCATCCGCTTGCCGCGGCAATGGCGTGGTTTCCTGACCTGGTCCGTTCTCGGGCTGGGCGCGGTGCTGGCCGTGGCAACGATGACCGTGCTTGGTCCATTCAGCCAGGGCGCGGCCAGCCGGATGCTGCGGCTGATCCTGCTGCTGGATCTTGTTTATCTGATCGTTCTTCTGGGTCTTGTCGTGCTGCGCATGGCACGGCTGATCGCGGCCAGGCGGGCTTCGGCGGCAGGATCCCGTCTTCATGCACGGCTGGTGGCGATCTTCGCGGGTCTGGCGCTGGTGCCGACGGTGCTGGTCGCGCTGTTCGCGGGTTTTCTGGTCAATATCGGTCTCGAGGGCTGGTTCTCGGGGCGGGTGCAGCAGGTGGTGACGACCTCGCAGGCCGCGGCCGAGGCCTATCAGGAAGAACATCGTCGCGATCTGACCGAGGACGCGCGCGCGCTGGCCGGGGTGCTGACGCAGGCCGGACGTGTCAATCCGATGATCGAGGATGCCGAGATGCGGCAATTGCTGGTCCAGGGCCAGGCCCTGATCCAGCGCGGGCTGCGCGAGGCCTATATCATCAACGGCGCGGGCGAGATCCGCGCGCGCGGCGAACGCAGCTATCTGTTCTGGTACGAACAGCCGACGGCGGAGGATCTGGATCGCGCGCAGCGCGACGGGCTGGTGCTGCTGGAGGACTGGAAGAACAACGAATTCCGCGCGCTGGTGGCGCTGCCGCCGCTGGTTGACCGCTATCTCTATGTCACGCGGGACGTGGACGGCAACCTTCTGGGATTGCTTGACGATACCCGCGCGACGGTGGGCGATTACCGCCAACTGGAACAGACGCGCGGGCAGGTTCTGTTCGAATTCTCGCTGGTCTATCTGGGCTTCGCGCTGCTGCTGGTCGCGGCCGCGATCTGGATGGGGCTGTGGTTCGCCAGCCGCCTGTCGCGGCCCATCGGCGCGCTGGCCCTGGCCAGCGAACGGGTCGGGCGCGGCGATCTGGACGTCCAGGTGCCCGAGCCCGATACCGGCGACGAGATCCAGACCCTGGGCGAAAGCTTCAACCGCATGACCCGGCAATTGAAGGCGCAGCGGCAGGAACTGGTGGACAGCTATCGGGCCAGCGACGATCAGCGTCGGCTTTTCGACAATGTGCTGACTTCGGTCACTTCCGGGGTGATCGGACTGGACGCGGCGGGCGAGATCGATTTCGTCAACCGCTCGGCCACGCGGTTGCTGGGGCTGGATCCCGGCGGCGACATCGACGCGCTCTTGTCCGAGGCGGTGCCGGAATTCGCGCCGCTGTTCGACCGGTTGTCGGCATCGGTGGCCGAGGCCGTGCAGGACGAGGTCCGGCTGGCGCGCGAGGGGCGCATCGAAAGCCTGCTGGTCCGCATGGCGGTGCGGCGCGGAGCCGACGGCAATCTGGAAGGCTATGTCGTGGCCTTCGATGACGTGACTGAACTGGTCAGCGCGCAGCGCATGGCCGCCTGGGGTGACGTGGCCCGGCGCGTGGCCCACGAGATCAAGAACCCGCTGACCCCGATCCAGCTTTCGGCCGAACGCCTGCGGCGCAAGTTCACACCGCTCGCGGCCCCCGAGGACAAGGCCGCGCTGGATCAGTATGTCGAGGTGATCATCCGCCAGACCAGCGATCTGCGCCGGATCGTGGACGAATTCAGCCGCTTCGCGCGGATGCCCGAACCAGACCGGGCGGAGACGGATCTGGCGGCGCTTCTGCGCGAGGTCGTGCTGCTGCAGCAGGACGCGCTTGGCGGCGCACTGGAGGTCAGCATCCCCGATCAGCCGGTGGTCGTGGATTGCGATCCCGGAATGTTGCGTCAGGCGCTGACGAATCTTCTGAAGAATGCCGGCGAGGCGGTCGAGGAACGCGCAACGACCGCGCCCCGGGGCTGGACCGCGCATATCGCGGTCACCTTGCGCGCCGATGCCGACATGGTTGCGATCGCGATCGCCGATAACGGCCCCGGCCTGCCCGCCGATCGGTCGCGCCTGTTCGAACCCTATGTGACGCTGAAGGCGCAGGGAACCGGGCTTGGCCTGCCCATCGTGAAGAAGATCGTCGAGGAACATGGCGGCAGCCTGTCGCTGACGGATGCGCCCGATCATCCGGGCGCGGTTGCCGAAATCCGGCTGCCGCGCGAACGGCACCCGGTTCGCGGCACGGGGCGCAAGGGCCGCGACAAGGAAACCAGAGAAACTGACGAGGCGGGAACGATATGAGCGACATTCTGATCGTCGACGACGAACGCGACATTCGCGAACTGATCGCGGACATCCTGAGGGACGAGGGCTTCGAGACACGTCTCGCGGCAAATTCAGACGAGGCCGTCGGCGCGCTGAACGCCGCCGAACCCGCGCTGATGATCCTCGATATCTGGCTCAAGGACAGCCGGATGGACGGGATCGACATCCTGAAACAGGTCCGGCGCAACAACCCGGACGTGCCGGTCATCATCATCTCGGGACACGGCAATATCGAGATCGCGGTGGCCGCGATCCGGCAGGGCGCCTATGATTTCATCGAGAAGCCGTTCAACATCGACCAGTTGATGGTGGTCATCAACCGGGCCATGGAAACCAGCCGCCTCCGGCGCGAGAACAGCAGCCTGCGCCGGGGCGGCGACCGGACCGCCGAGATGCTGGGCCAATCCGCGTCCTTCAAACGTCTGCGCGACAATCTGGACAAGGTCGCCAGATCGAACGGACGGGTGATGCTGTCGGGCGAGCCGGGAACGGGCAAGGAAATCTCGGCCCGCTATATCCATGCCCACAGTCCGCGCGCCAATGCGGCCTTCATCACCGTTCCTTGCGCCACGATCGAACCAGACCGGATGGAAGAGGTTCTGTTCGGCCGCGAAACGCCCGACCGCGGGATCGAGCCGGGCCTTCTGGAACAGGCCCATGGCGGGGTGATCTATTTCGACGAGGTCGGCGACATGCCGCTGGGCACCCAGTCCAAGATCTTGCGGGTGCTGACGGAACAGCAATTCGCGCGGTCTGGCGGGTCCGACAAGGTGCGGGTCGACCTGCGGGTGATTTCCTCGACCAACCGCGATCTGCCTGTCGAGATCGAGGCCGGCCGCTTTCGGCAAGAGCTTTACGACAGGCTGAACGTGGTGCCGGTCGCGGTGCCGTCGCTGGCCGAACGACGCGACGACATCGCGCTGCTGGCCCGTGCCTTCATCGAACAATGCCACAAGACGCAGGGCCTGACCCCGCGCGATCTGCCCGAGGATACGGTCGCGGCGCTGCAATCGATGCGATGGCCGGGCAATATCCGCCAGTTGCGCAACGTCATCGAACGGGTTCTGATCCTTGCCGAGGGCAGCGGTCCGATCCAGCCCTCGGAACTGGAGCCGCAGGGGGCTACGCCCGACAACAGCGACGCGCTGAGCCTTGGTCCGCAGATCACCGCCATGCCGCTGCGCGAGGCGCGCGAGATGTTTGAACGGGAATATCTTCTGGCCCAGATCAACCGCTTTGGCGGCAATATCAGCCGCACCGCGCAATTCGTGGGAATGGAGCGCAGCGCCCTGCACCGCAAGCTGAAATCGCTGGGCGTGGTCGGCGGAATGCGCGCCGAGGACGAGGTCATGACGGGCAAATAGGTGCCGCGGTCAAGCGCGAGAAACGGCGCGGGCCTGACGGGCCTTTGCGGGCTGTTCTGCGAGAAGGGAAAGAACGACGACAGGAAACGCGGTCGATGGCACGCTGCCAAACATCGCCATCGACCGCGCCCAAGTCAGCCCGACGGGAAATGGCGTTCTGGGGAAGCAAACATGATGCGGCGCGATGTCCGTCCCAGGGAGCAGACGAAACCGTGGTCGGACAAGGTTGGCATTCTCCATCTCCTTATCGATGTCGGGCGGCTCGGTCCGGAACGCCGTTTCGGCGTTCGGCAACACGATCCGCTTCGTCGCCTGCCCCCGGCAAGGGGTCGGCTGTCAGCGGCCGGGTGCCTGCGCTGAAGCGGCTGAATTCGCCGCCGGATCGTCCCGAGGTCAGCATCTTTGCAACGCGGCCCACGTTGCAGGTTCTCAGACAAGTCATGGTTAATGCAGCAGAGAGGCCAAGACAAGAAAGACTCGACATTTTGGCAACTTTTGGTTGCATTTTGCAGACCCTGCAAGCCCACGCCACGCCCGGCGGCGAAGGGAAGGTTGCACCGCGCCTGCGGCGGGCTTAGGCAGGTGTGCGGCGCTTTTGCGACGGCTTGAGGAACGGGCATGAAGATCATCATCTGCGGGGCAGGGCAGGTCGGCTGGCAGATCGCGCGGCATCTTTCCGGCGAACGCAACGATGTCACCGTGATCGACAATAACGGCGAACTGATCCGGCGCGCGACCGATGCGCTGGATGTCCAGGGCGTCACCGGATTTGCCAGCCATCCCGACGTGCTGGATCGCGCCGGCGCGCGCGACGCCGACCTGATCATCGCCGCGACCCATTCGGACGAGGTGAACATGGTCACCTGCCAGGTCGCCCATTCGGTCTTTCAGGTTCCGCGCAAGATCGCCCGGCTGCGTTCGGGTGCCTATCTGGATGCGATCTATTCCGATCTCTACCGCACCGATCATCTGCCCATTGATGTCGTCATCAGCCCCGAACGCGAGGTCGCCAAGGCCGCGCTGCAACGGTTGTCGGCGCCCTCGACCTTCGATGTCGAGACCTTCATGAGCGGCAAGATCCAGCTTCTGGGCATTGTCCTGGAAGAGGATTGTCCGGCGCTGAACACGCCTTTGCGCCAGTTGAACGAGATCTTTTCCAGCCTGCGCGCCATCGTCACCGGGGTCCGCCGGGGCGGGCGGCTGTTCACGCCGGATCCGGGCGACCAGCTTTTCGCGGGCGATCAGGTCTATATCTTCAGCCATTTCGAGGATGTCGCGCGGACGCTGGAAATCTTCGGAAAGCCGCCACAGAAGCAGGAAAGGGTCGCCATCATCGGCGCGGGCAATGTCGGGCTTGCCGTGGCCCGGACGCTTGAGGCGCGGCCGGGCCGGATCCGCGCCAAGCTGATCGAACATGACCGCGCACGGGCCGAATACGCTGCCGACCGGCTGGAACGGACCATCGTGCTGAACGGCGACGGGCTGTCGGCGGAATTGCTGGAAGAGGCGTCGGTGCCCGTGGCCGACGCGGTTCTGGCGGTGACCGATGACGACAAGACCAACATCCTGGCGGCCGTCCGGGCCAAGCAGGCCGGCGCGAAGATGGTGATATCGCTGATCAACGACCCGACGCTGGTGTCCCTGATGGGCGCGCTGGACATCGACGCCTATATCAATCCCCGCGCGACCACCGTCTCGACCATCTTGCGCCATATTCGCCACGGCCGGGTGCGCGACATCTATTCCATCGGCGATGCCGAGGCCGAGGTGATGGAGGCGCAGGTTTTGTCCACAAGCCCGATGTCCGGCCGCGCCATCCGCGATATCGACTTTCCCGAGGGCGCGCTGATCGGCGCGGTGCAGAAGGGCGACCGGATCCTGAAGCCGTCCCCGGACACCCGCATCGAAGAAGGCGACATCGTGCTGATCTTCGCCCTGACCCATGACGTGCCCGAGGTCGAGCGCCTGTTGCAGGTCTCGATCGACTTCTTCTGAGGCGCGAGGCGAATGAACCTGATCCTGCGTCTGCCGCTGCTGATCCTGCTATCCGTCCTGTCGGGGCTGGCGATGCTGGTTCCGGCCATCTATGCCTCGGTCATCAATCAGGACGCGATCGCGCGCAACTTTCTCTACGCGGCGCTTCTGGTCCTGATCGTGACCGGGATGATCGCGCTGGCCACATCGGCCAACCGCCGCAGGCCGCGTTCGCGCGACACGCTGCTGTCGATGCTGGCGGTGATGGGACTGATGCCGCTGATCCTGGCCATCCCCCTGGCCGAAAGCCTGCCCGATACCGGTCTGTTCAATGCCTGGTGGGAGATGGTGTCGGCGCTGACCACGACCGGCGCCTCGCTTTATTCCGCCGATCTTCTGCCGATGCCGCTGCATCTGTGGCGGGCGATGGTCGGCTGGATGGGCGGCTTCTTCATGCTGGTCGCCGCCATCGCCATTCTGGCACCGCTGCGGGTCGGCGGGTTCGAGATCATGTCCACGCCCTATGGCCGCAGCGAGGATTTCGAACAGCTGCCCCGATCGTCGGATCCGCGCGTGCGGCAACCGCATCTGTCCTCGCCGATCTTCCACACGGAACTGGCCGATCCTGCCTACCGGCTGGTCCGCGCCGCGATGCAGGTCTTTCCTGTCTATGCCGGCCTGACACTGGCCCTTTGGATGATCCTGCTGCTGCTGGGCGACAGCTCGATCCTGGCGCTGACGCGCGCGATGGGCACGCTGTCGACCAGCGGGATCACCCCGGTCATCGGTCCCTCCGGCGAACGTTCGGGCATCGCCGGCGAGATGGCGGTGTTCCTGTTCCTGATCCCCGCCCTGTCGCGGCGCTTCTGGCCGGGGGGCGGCGAATTGCGCGCCACCCGCCGGCTGATCGAGGATCCCGAGCTGAAGATGGCGGTGGGCCTGATCGCGCTGGTCGCGGCGGCCCTGTTTCTGCGCCATTTCATCGGCGCGATCGAGGCCGGTGTGGGCAACGACCCGGCGCTGCCCAGCCTGATTGATCTGCGCAACGGGCTGGCCGCCTTCTGGGGCGGCATGTTCAACGCGCTCAGCTACCTGACCACGACCGGCTGGAATTCGGTCGACTGGCAGGGATCGCGGGCCTGGTCGGGCCTGTCCTCGCCGGGCCTGATCCTTGCCGGGCTGGCGCTGATGGGGGGTGGCGTCGCGACGACGGCGGGCGGGGTCAAGCTGTTGCGCGTCTATTCACTGGCCCGCCACGGCGAACGGGAACTGGAACGCATCATCCATCCCTCATCGGTTTCGGGCGGCGGGCGGATCGCGCGTCGGCTACGGCGCGAAGGCGCCTATCTGGCGTTCATCTTCTTCATGCTCTTTGCCAGTTCCATCGCGGTGACGGTCGCGCTTGTCTCGATCCAGCAGATCGAGTTCGAGACCGCGACGATCCTGTCGATCGCGGCGCTGACCAATACCGGGCCACTGGCCGGCGCGATCCCGCTGACGCCCGCCTTCGAGGCCAGCGCCGGCATCGCCTCGGCCCCGTGGGAGGGCTGGTCGGGCCTGCCCGCGATGACCAAGATCGTGCTGGCCTGCGCCATGGTCGTCGGCCGACTGGAAATTCTGGCCATTCTGGCGCTGTTCTCGCCCGAATTCTGGCGGCGCTGAAGCGGGGTGGCGATGCGCGGGATGGCCGGGAAAGAGCGGTTCATCACTCAGCCATGTCGGCCTTGAAGCCCCGCGTCACGGATTGGGGGGCAGGCTGTCGTTCTGCAGGTCCGTACCAAGCTGCGCCAGAAACCCTGCCAGTTCCGGACCCATCGCCGCGCGCGCCGCGAACAGCGTTGCCTGAGAGCGCAGGATCGGTTCCTCGGACAGGATCTTCAGGTTGTTGGCCCGCAACGTCGCCCCGGACGAGGTGATGTCGGCGATGGCCTCGGCGGTCTGGTTGGCAATTGTGCCCTCGGTCGCGCCCTGACTGTCGACAAGCTGGTAGTCGGCCACCTCATGCGCGGCCAGCCATGCCCGGACCAGCCGATGATACTTGGTCGCGACGCGCAGCCTGAAACCATGCGTCGCGCGGAAATCGCGGGCGATCGCGGTCAGATCGTCCAGCGTCTCGCAATCACGCCAGCATTCCGGCACGGCGAGGATCAGGTCGGCATGACCAAAGCCCATCGGCGCGATCTCGATCACCAGATCGCGCCACCCCGCAAGCTTCTCGCGCACCAGATCGGTGCCGGTGACACCCAGATCGATCCGGCCCGCCGCCAGTTCGCGCGGGATTTCGCCGGCCGACAGCAGCACCAGCGACACGCCCTCGGCGCCTTCGACCCGGCCGGTATAGTCACGCTCGGATCCGGTCCGCGCCAGGCCGACCCCGCGGGCGGCGAACCACGAGAATGCCTGTTCCATCAGCCGCCCCTTCGACGGCACGCCCAGCCGGATCATGACGCCTCCATTTCGGCGATGAGGCCGGGGCGGATGATGCCGCCCACGGCCGGAATTTCGCGGCCGCGGCCCAGGATTCTGGTCAGCGCATCATAGCGCCCGCCCGAGGCGACGGCGGGCCAGCCCGGACGGTCCGACAGGAAGCTGAAGGTGAACCCGTCGTAATATTCCAGATTGGCGCGGCCGTGGCTGGGATCGAAAATGATCCCCGCCGGCGCAATCCCTCGCGCCGCGATGGCGGCGAAACGGGCCTCGATGCGCGCGACCGAGGCCGAGATCGCCGGCATGTCCACGGCAAGCGCGCGCAGGGCGGTGATGGCGTCGGGCGCCGATGCACGCAGGGCGAACAACTGTTCCAGCCGCTCGATCCATGATCGCGGCAGGGGGTCCACCCGCATGTCTTGGCGCAACCGGTCGATGCGCGCCTGCATTTCGGCCCGGCTTCGCAGGCCGGACCATACCGCCGGCGGATCGGGAAAATCCCTGTCGGGAACCGGGGCCGAGAACCGCGTCAGCAGGCGCTGGAACCGTCCCGGCCGCCAGATATGGTGCAGCAGCGCCTCGCGCCGTGGCTGCGGCAGGGGCAGGCCACGCACGGCGTCCATCAGCAGCCCCATATCGCCGGTCTCTGCCGTCAGCCCATAGGGCGCGAGCTGCCGATGGAACAACGCGAAGACCTCGGCATCGGCGGTTGGATCGCGGCTGAACATCTCGAACCCGGCCTGCAGATACTCGGCGTCGCGGGGCGCTTTCGGATGATGCTCGCCCATGTCCTGCTTGCGGAATACCTCGCCCAGATAGCAGTAGCGCGCAGGCTCGGCCCCGTTTTCCATATGTGCCTGCACGACCGGGACGGTAAAATCCGGCCGCAGCATCATTTCGCCCCGGATCGGGTCGGTGGTGACATAGGCGCGGGCGCGAATATCCTCGCCGTAAAGATCCAGAAGCGTTTCGGCGGGCAGCAGGATGTCGGGCGCGATCTCGGCCGCACCCGCCTCTCGGAACGCGGCCAGCAGGCGCTGGCCCACGGCCTGCCTGTCACGCTTGGGGATCATCCGAGGATCCGCCGGATTTCGGCAACCAGCCCGTGGCGCGGAACCTCGGTCTGTGCCGGCTGGGATTTCCATTCCTCGTGGCTGGCCTCGGCCGCGATCCTCGCGCCGAGGTTCAGATCCTTGACCTGAACCACGCCGCGCGCGGCCTCGTCAGCGCCCTGGATCACGGCCACGGGAGCGCCGCGCCTGTCGGCGTATTTCAACTGGTTGCCGAAATTCTTCGGATTGCCCAGATAGACCTCGGCCCGGATACCGGCGGCGCGCAGTTCCGATGCCATCGCCTGATAATCGGCCATCCGGTCGCGATCCATCACCGTCACCACGACCGGACCATCCGCTGCGGCGCCCGACAATCCCCTGGCCCTCAATGCCGCCAGCAGCCGGTCCACGCCGATGCTGACCCCGGTCGCGGGCATCTTCTGCCCGGTGAACCGCTCGACCAGCCCGTCATAGCGGCCGCCGCCCGCGACCGATCCGAATCGCCGCTTGCGACCCTTTTCGTCGAGGATCTCGAAGGTCAGTTCGGCCTCGAAGACCGGACCGGTATAATAGCCAAGGCCGCGCACCACCGCAGGGTCGATGACGGCGCGGTCGCCGCCTACACCCATCGCCTCCAGCATCGCGGCGATCTGCGCCAGTTCCTCGACCCCTTCGGCACCGATGGCCGAGCCACCCACGGCGGCGCGCAGATTGTCCAGCGTGGCCTGATTGTTGTCGCCACCGGAGGTCAGAAAGGCCAGCACCGGCGCGGCCTGGGCGTCGGACAATCCGACACCCTCGATAAAGGCGCCGCTGTCATCCTTGCGTCCGGCGGTCAGCAGCGCCAGCACGCCCTCGCGGCCGACCTTGTCGAACTTGTCGATCTGGCGCAGCACGCTTTCGGCCTGTTCGGCGCGGACCTCGGCGGCCTCCAGCACGCCGTTCAGGACCTTTCGGCTGTTGATCCGCACCATGTAGTCGCCGCGCGCGATGCCCACCGCCTCCAGCGCATCGGCCAGCATCACGCAGATCTCGGCATCGGCACCGACCGAGGCGCTGCCCACCGTATCCGCATCGCATTGATAGAACTGCCGGAACCGCCCCGGCCCCGGCTTTTCGTTGCGCCAGACCGGCCCCATCGCATAGCGCCGGTAAGGGGTCGGCAGATCATTGCGGAACTGCGCGGCCACGCGCGCCAGCGGTGCCGTCAGGTCATAGCGCAGGGCCAGCCAGTCACCCGAACCGCCGCCCGGCACCGTCTCTTCCTGCCAGGCAAAGACGCCGGCATTGGGTCGGTCCACATCGGGCAGGAACTTGCCGAGGGCCTCGACCGTCTCGACGGCGCTGGTTTCCAGGGGATCGAAGCCGTGGCGATGGTAGATTTCGGCGATGCGGTCCAGCATCGCCTTGCGCTCGGTCACATCCGCGCCAAAATAGTCGCGAAAGCCCTTTGGCGTCTCGGCCTTGGGGCGCGGCTGTTTTTTCTGATCCTTCGCCATGGTCTTTGCCTTTCGGGGCCAAATCCGTGGCTGCTGTAGCGGAAGGGAGTGACATGGACAAGGATGTGGCGGCCCGGCTGGATGCCCTGGAAGAGGCGCTGGCTCACCAGGCCCGCATGATCGAGGATCTCAGCGAGGTCATCGCGGCCCGGGATGGCGAAATCGCGCGTCTCGGCCGCCGCGTCACTCTGTTGATGCAGGCAGCGGCCGAACGCGAACTGGATGCGGGCGGATCGATCCCGCTGGCCGACCAGCGACCACCGCATTACTGATCCGGCGCTTTCTTCGTTGCGCAAATACCCGGGGGTAAGGCGCGGCACGCGCCGAGGGCGAGGCCCTTCAGACCACTGCGATGATGCGCGCAGGTCCCCCGGTGCCACGCTTGTGGCTGGGCGCGCCGACGAAGATCGTGGCGCCGGCGGCCGGCATCTGGTCCAGCCCCGCAAGGTTCTCGATCCCGTAGCGGCCGCCCGGCAGCCACGAATTGTGAACCGCGAAATCGGCCGAATTGCCGGGATCCAGCGACAGCGTATCGACTCCGATCCCGGCCACGTCCATCCCCGCCAGCATGTCCGTGGCGGCCTTCGAAAAGCCGGGAAAGGCGAAATTTCCGTCGCTGTCGGTGCGATAGGCGGTCTCGGCCAGTTTTGCGGCCCAGCCCGAATGCATGGCCACCACAGCGCCGGCCGGGATCTCGCCATTGGCGGATATCCATGCCTCGATATCCTCGGACTGGACCATGGCATTGGCATCCTCGGACGCCTTCGCCCTCAGGTCCAGCACGCAGAGCGGACAGACAAGGCCGGCGGCCGGCAACTGATCGACCGAGGCGCCATCGGCCGAGAAATGCAGCGGCGCGTCGACATGGGTGCCGGAATGTTCGAAAATCGTCAGCTTCCACAACTGATAGCCGTCGCGATCAAGGATCTTGTCGGGCTCGTAGAGAATTCCGGGCTTGCCGTCGAAGGTCGGAAAATCGCCGTCCCAGGGATGGGTCAGATCGACGACCTTGCCCGATGACTGGGCCAGGGCCGGTCGGGCCGCCGCGGCACCCATGGCAAGGGCCGCCGCCCCCGCGGTCGCGCCCGAAAACAGCGAGCGGCGGGACAGCATGTTCGACTTGACCGATTCGACGATACAGGCGTGACACATGGCGCGGGTCTCCCGGGTGGTTGCGCGTATTATTCCACGGTGCCGCCCCCGCGCCAAAGGAAATCGCCGCTTTTCCCCGGCACGGCCATGCGCTAGACCCTGCGGCGGTGATTTTCGGGCAAGGGAAGGACCGGCTCATGGCCAATGTGGTGGTTGTCGGCGCGCAATGGGGCGACGAGGGCAAGGGCAAGATCGTCGACTGGCTGTCCGAACGGGCCGACGTGATCGCGCGCTTTCAGGGCGGCCACAATGCCGGACACACCCTGGTCATCGGCGAGACGGTGTTCAAGCTGTCGCTTCTGCCCTCGGGCATCGTCCGCGAGGGAAAGCTGGCGGTCATCGGCAACGGCGTCGTGCTGGATCCCTGGGCGCTGTTTGCCGAGATCGACAGGCTGGCCGCGCAGGGCGTCCGCATCGACACAGACAGCCTGATCATCGCCGAGAACACGCCGCTGATCCTGCCGCTGCACCAGGATCTGGACCAGTTGCGCGAGGAGGCGGCCGGCAAGGCGAAGATCGGGACCACCGGCCGCGGGATCGGCCCGGCCTACGAGGACAAGGTGGGCCGCCGCACCATCCGGGTCGCCGATCTGGGCGACGACGAAACGCTGGAGGCGCGGTTGGACAGGCTTCTGGCCCATCACGACGCGCTGCGACAGGGCCTGGGCGCCGAGCCGATCGACCGGGCCGGGTTGAAGGCCAAGCTGCTGGACATCGCCCCCAAGCTGCTGCCCTATGCCGGTCCGGTCTGGAAGGTCATGGCCGAGGCGCGCAAATCCGGCAAGCGGATCCTGTTCGAGGGCGCGCAGGGTTCGCTTCTGGACATCGATTTCGGCACCTATCCCTATGTGACCAGTTCCACCACCGTTTCGGGCATGGCGGCCTCGGGCACCGGGATGGGGCCGGGCGCGATCGATTTCGTCCTGGGCATCGTCAAGGCCTATACGACGCGGGTCGGCGAGGGCCCGTTCCCGACCGAGTTGCACGATTCCGACGGTCAGCGGCTGGGCGAGCGGGGCCACGAATTCGGTACCGTCACCGGGCGCAAGCGGCGCTGCGGCTGGTTCGACGCGGTACTGGTGCGCCAGACCTGCGCGATCAGCGGCATGAACGGCATCGCGCTGACCAAGCTGGACGTGCTGGACGGGTTCGAGACGCTGAGGATCTGCACAGGCTACGAAATCGACGGCCGGCACTATGACTACCTGCCGACGGCGGCGGCCTTGCAGGCAAAGGTGGTGCCGATCTATGAAGAGATGGAGGGATGGGCGGAATCGACGGAGGGCGCGCGAAGCTGGGCCGATCTGCCGGCGGCGGCGGTGAAATATGTCCGCCGGGTCGAAGAACTGATCCGATGTCCGGTTGCGCTGCTGTCGACCAGCCCCGAACGCGACGATACGATTCTCGTGACCGATCCCTTCGCGGATTGAACCGGGGCCCTGCGTCCCGCGACCGCCGGGGGTTTCACACCCCTGGACCCCCGTGGGATACTTGGCGGACCAAAGCAGGCCGAGGGTCGTGTTTTTCGAGAATGGGCAGGAAGCGGGCATGAGATTGAAGACACGCAAGCGTTTGTCGCTGCTGATCCTCGTTCTGGGTCTGCCGGCCTATATCATCGTGGCGGTGATTCTCGTCAACTGGATGGATGATCGCTGGGGCCGGCAGCCGATCTGGATCGAGTTGGCGGTCTATGTCCTGCTGGGAGTGATCTGGATCCTGCCCTTGCGGCGCGTATTCACCGGAATCGGGCGCGAGGAATGATTGCGCCGGTCGTCATCGCGGATCGCGGGGTAACCGTGATCGGCGGCGGCGCGGTGGCGAAACCCGACCTGCTGACCGCGCTGGCCATTGCGCCGACCCTGGTCGCGGCCGATGGCGGCGCGGATCGTGCGCTGGCCCTGGGCCGACGGCCCGACTGGGTCATCGGCGATCTGGATTCGATCAGTTCCGGCGCCGAAAGCATGGTTCCCGCCGATCGCGTCGTGCGCGTGGCCGAACAGGACAGCACCGATTTCGGCAAATGCCTTGGCCGGATCGCGGCGCCTTTCGTCCTTGCCGTGGGCTTTACCGGCCTGCGCGTCGATCACACGCTGGCCGCGCTGTCGCTGATGGCGCGAGCGCCCCGACCGCCGGTGGTGATGCTGTCCCGGGACGATGTGATCTTCCGCGCGCCCTCGCGGACGACGCTGCCCTTGATGCCCGGCACGCGGGTTTCGCTGTTTCCCATGGGACCGGCCCGCGGTGTCAGCACCGGGCTTGAATGGCCAATCGAGGGGATCGAGTTCGACCCCGCCGGCCGCGTCGGCACATCGAACATGGCCACGGGATTGGTAACCCTGCGGATCGAAGGCCGGATGCTGGTCATGCTTCCGCGAAACGCGCTGGCCACGGTGCTGACGGCATTGCGCCTGCCCACCGGCTGAGGCGCCGGCGGGGCTTCGGCCGCCGGCTGCCGCTCCGAAGATCGGAAAGTCGCGATCGTTGAAATCCGCCAGGTCAGGATCGCCGTCAAGGGCGGCGATCGGGCCAGCGGGTTGCCTGGTGCCAGGCCTGGCCCAGTCGCAGGATCGCGGCATCCTTCCCGGTCGCTCCGGCAAGCTGCATCCCCATCGGCAGACCCGAGGCGCCGAAGCCCACCGGCACCGAAAGGCAGGGCAGGCCGGCAAGGCTGACCGGAACGACGATTTCCATCCAGCGGTGATAGGTATCGGCGGGACGGCCGCCCACCTGATGCGGCCAGCACCATTCGACCGGGAAGGGCCAGAACTGCGCCGAGGGCAGGGCGATGACATCCACCTGCTCGAACAGTTTCGCGGCGCGGCGATACCATTGGCTGCGAATCTCGCTGGCGGCATAGACATCGGCGGCACTCAGGGTCAGGCCCTGCTCGATTTCCCAGATCGCCTCCGGCTTCAGAAGTACACGCCTGACCGGATCGTCATGAAGCGCCCGCTTGCTGCCCGCGTTGAGAAAGGCGCGCAGGATCATCCACGAATGCCACAGCTTTTCGGCGGGAAAGGGCGGGTTCAGGGGCACGATCTCGCAGCCCAGATCGGCCAGGACATCCAGTCCGGCGCTGCAGAGCGACACGATCCCGTCCTCGCAGGGATAGGCGCCGCCCCAGTCGCCCAGCCAGCCGATGCGCAGCCGCTCGATGCGGCCGTCAAGCGCGTCGTCGTCGTCGCGCATCTCGCGGCCAAGGGGAACCGCGGGGTGGGGTCCGGCCATGACCGACAGCAATTGCGCCAGATCGCGGGGGCTGCGTCCCATCGGACCCAGCGTCGCCATCGTGGCCATGAAGCCGTCGCCCTGCGGTTCGCCCGGCACCAGCCCCCAGCTAGGGCGGAACCCGTAGACGTTGCAAAAGGCGGCCGGGTTGCGCAGGCTTCCCATCATGTCGGATCCGTCCGCGACCGGCAGCAGCCGCGCGGCCAGCGCCGCCGCCGCGCCGCCCGATGACCCGCCCGCC
Source organism: Paracoccus sp. L-17 (assembly GCF_056857655.1). NCBI lineage: Bacteria > Pseudomonadati > Pseudomonadota > Alphaproteobacteria > Rhodobacterales > Paracoccaceae > Paracoccus > Paracoccus sp. L-17. Next base: position 44,569 of record NZ_JBSXNM010000035.1, on the reverse strand, counting down.
GTGCGCGCGGGATCGTAGGGGTTGCGCGTGGCGCCGAAGACCTCGTTGAATGTGTGCGAGCCAAGGCCCCATTCGGGCGTATTGGTCTTGCCGATGAAGATCGCCCCGGCCGCGCGCATTCGCGCCACGACCACATCGTCTTCCTGCGGCACGTGATCGGCAAAGATGGGCGAGCCCCAGGTCGTGCGGATGCCCTTGACGGCGGCCAGATCCTTGATCGCGACCGGCATCCCGTGCAGCCAGCCCCTGCGCGGGGCGGTATCGGCCCGGCGGGCCTCGGCCAGCAATTCGTCGCGCGGCCGCAGGCTGACAATGGCGTTGAGACCGGGATTGAGTGCCTCGATCCGGTCCAGATACGCCGTCATGACGGTCTCGGCACGAAGCCTTCCGTCGGCGATGGCCGCAGAGAGATCGGTGGCGTCGAGACTGGTCGGGTCGGTCATCTGATCCTTTCGGGCATCATCCGGCACAGATCTGTTGCAGCGCCAGCCATTGCTGGTCGGTCAGCAGCGGTTTCGGCGGCGTGGCGCTGCGGAAGGGATCACCCTCGATCAGAGGCAGGACCGAGGCTCCGGTCGGGTCGATCGAACGGGCATAGGGCTGGCTTGAGATTCCGACGCGGGCAAACTGGGCCAGCAGCGCCTGATCGTCGCCCCGGCGCGATGCGTGATTTGACAGCAAGGTCGGTCCATAGCCGGTCATCGCCCCCTCGGGCAGGGAACCCAGCGTCATCAGCCGCAGGGCGGTTGTCAATCCGGCATAGCCCAGGGCCTCCTGCCGGGCCTCTTTGTCGGTTTCGACCTGCCGGGCGGCCAGAAGATGACCCGCCGCTGCGTCGGGGCCGGAGGCGCCGACCAGCAGATCGGCCCCCATGACGTAAAGGTCGCCGGGAAGGCGCAGCGCCGTGTTCAATGGTCCCGGCACGACGCGGATCGCCGCCTCGTCGCCAAGCAGTCGTGGCGTCAGCCAGTCCAGCACCGCCTGTCCGGATTGGCGTTTGCAGACCGCGCCGGTGCTGCGTTCGACATCGGCCAGAACCGCCTCGCCGATCTGGCGCGCCTGGGCGGGCGGCGCGATCCGGGCCGCGTGGCGGACAAGCGTATCGGGTAGCCAGAAGACCAGTGCAGCCAGCATCGCCAGAATCGCAACCACGGTCAGCCCGTCGCGCAGACGCCCCGGATGGGCCCGGCGCGAGGCGATGGCGCGGTGCACCCGGGCGATGGCCTCGATCATGACCGGATCCTCGATCTCGACGGTTTCGTCGCGATCGTCGGGGCCGGGGGAAAAGATGGCCGGGCTCTTGCCCGGATTGAGGCGGGTCACCGCGGGCAGCGACCAGTGAGACAGCGGCGTGTCGGATTTCGGATCGGACAGCATCAGCGTCGCGTCGCCGAAAGAGACGACAACCTCGCGCAGCCGGGCGTCCGGCGACTCGCGCCACGAGCCCTGAGCCTCGAGCCGTTGAAATTCGCTGAGCGCGGTCATCCTGTCTGGTCTTCCTGCCTCGCGATGACCATAGCGCGATGGGATTTCAGGTCAATCGGCGCGAAGCGCGGATCGCCGCGCCATGCTTTCCGCCGCAGCGCCAAACCGGCCCGAGGCCGAGGCTATTCGGCCCCTTCCGGCACCCGCATCCCCTTCTCTCGTGCCAGGACCCGCATCCGATCCTGCAACTTCTCGAAGGCGCGAACCTCGATCTGGCGGATCCGCTCGCGGCTGACATCATAGCGGCCGGACAGGTCTTCCAGCGTCATGGGATCGTCGCGCAGGCGACGCTCCATCAGGATGTCCTTCTCGCGATCGTTCAGCACATCCATCGCGGCGATCAGCATCTGCCGGCGGGTGTCCAGTTCCTCGCTTTCGGCATAGGCGTCGGCCTGATTGGCATCCTCGTCCTCTAGCCAGTCCTGCCACTGCGCCGTCGAATCCCCATCGGCCGATCCGACGGTCGCGTTCAGCGAGGCATCGCCACCCGACATGCGCCGGTTCATGTCGATGACCTCCTGTTCGGTCACGTTCAGGTCGGTTGCGATCTGGGCCACGTTCTCGGGGCGCAGATCGCCCTCTTCCAGCGCGCCGATCTTGGATTTGGCCTTGCGCAGGTTGAAAAACAGTTTCTTCTGCGCGCTGGTCGTGCCCATCTTCACCAGCGACCACGAGCGCAGGATATATTCCTGAATCGAGGCGCGGATCCACCACATCGCATAGGTCGCGAGGCGAAAGCCCTTTTCGGGATCAAATCGTTTGACCGCCTGCATCAGCCCGACATTGGCCTCGCTGATCACCTCGGCCTGCGGCAAACCATAGCCGCGATAGCCCATGGCGATCTTGGCGGCCAGCCGCAGGTGACTGGTCACCATCTTGTGGGCGGCCTCGCTGTCCTCATGATCCACCCACGCCTTGGCCAGCATGTATTCTTCTTCGGGTTCCAGCAGCGGAAACTTGCGGATTTCCTGAAGATAGCGGTTCAGACCCTGTTCGGGTGAGGGGGCCGGTAAATTCGCATAAGTCGCCATCGCAAAGGGCCTTTCGCAGAGTCCGGGAAACGCAGGCGGCGCGATTGCGGTTCCGGGCGCCGGGCCGCGCAGCCTGGGAACAGACGAGGTGGTGACACAATCTGTCGGGTATTTCGTGCAATGCAATCTGGGCGCGGTTCACGTTGCCGTCAAGAGGGCGCGCCGCGCAGACGGTCCAGCAATCTTTGCATGTCCTGCGGCAGAGGGCTGTCAAAGGCCAGCGCCTGCTGGCTGACGGGATGGTCAAAGCCCAGATGCGCCGCGTGCAGGGCCTGCCGGGGAAAGGCCTGAACCTCTGCCGCCGCCTCTCCGAGGGACCGGATCGAGGCCCGGCGCGCACCGCCATAGACCGGATCGCCGATCAGCCCCAGCCCGGCATGAGACATATGGACGCGGATCTGGTGCGTGCGGCCGGTCTCCAGCCGGCATTCGACCAGCATCGCCGAGGGAGGCCGGCCAAAGCTTTCGATCATTCTGGCGCGGGTGACGGCATGGCGGCCCTTGTCGAACCAGACCGCTTGCCGCTGCCGGTCGGTTGCATGGCGCGCCAGCCGCGAGGCGATCTTCAGCACGCCGCCATCCTCGAAGGTCAGGCCGGGCGTGCCGCGCAGACGCGGGTCGGCGGCGTCGATCACGCCATGGGCCAGCGCCAGATAGCGGCGCTGCGCCGTATGCGCCTCGAACTGCGCGGCAAGCCCGTGATGGGCGCGGTCGGACTTGGCGACAACCAGCAGCCCCGATGTGTCCTTGTCGATGCGGTGGACGATGCCGGGCCGTCTTTCCCCCCCGATCCCGGACAAGCTGTCGCCGCAATGCGCCAGCAAGGCATTGACCAGGGTGCCCGAGGGGCTGCCCGGCGCGGGATGCACGACCATGCCTGGCGGCTTGTCGATGACGATCAGATCGGCATCCTCGTGAACGATGGTCAAAGGAATGGGTTCCGGCCGCGTCTCGACCGCGGCGATCTGGGGCAGGGCGATGCGGTATTGCTGACCCTCGGCCACCCGCGCCTTGCCGTCGCGGGCAACGCCGCCGGGGCCGCTGACGGCGCCCTCGGCGATCAGGCGCGCCAGACGGGACCGCGACAGAGCAGCGGCCTCTGGCACTGCCAGCGCAAGCGCCTTATCAAGCCGGTCGGGCGGATTGGCCGGGATGGTGATCAGAAGGGTCGACATGGGCAACGATGATAGGCAATGGAGCGACGCTGCGGAAGCGGTTCCGGAACTGCGCTTCCTGAAACGACTGGTCACCGGACTGGCGGTGGTCATGGGCCTGGGCGTGATCGCGCTGGTCGGACTGCTCTGGCTGCGCCTTGGCCAACCCGTGCTGCCGGACCTGCCTGCCACCATCTCGCTGCCCGAGGATGCGCGCGCCGAGGCCGTCACCTTCGCCCGCGACTGGATCGTCGTCGTCACCCAGACGGGCGAGGTGCTGCTCTATGACCGGATGGGCGCGTTGCGCGATCGGGTTCAGCCCTGAACCGTCTTTTCCAGCGCATCCAGGCGCGCCTTCAGCGCGGCGTTCTCGGTCCGTGCCTTGATCGCCATTTCCCGCACGGCATCGAATTCTTCCCGTGTCACGAAGTCGCGATCCGCCAGCCAGCGATCGACCCAGCCCTTCATCGCGGTCTCGGCCTCGGATTTCGCACCCTGGGCCACGCCCATCGCGTTGGTCATCATCTTGGAGATATCGTCGAAGAACTTGTTCTGCGTGGTCATGAATCGCTCCTGCCTTTGCGACCTTATATGGGCGTGGCGGCGCGGGCTTCAACGCCGCGGGGTGCGGCGAAGCGCGGTTGACACCGCATCCTGCGCCGCTAGCGTGCGCCCCGCATTCCGCGAGGCCCCCATGATTCCCTTTCCCGACATTTCGCCCGAGATCTTCACCATCGATCTGGGCGGCCTTTCGCTGTCGCTGCGCTGGTATGCGCTGGCCTATCTGGCGGGGCTGCTGCTGGGCTGGCGGCTGCTGATACGCATGATGCGCAACGACGCGGTCTGGGGCGACCGGGCGCCGATGCGACCGGAGGCGGTCGACGATCTGCTGACCTGGGTCATCCTGGGCGTGATCCTGGGCGGCCGCCTGGGCTTCGTGCTGTTCTATCAGCCGGGCTATTATCTTTCGAACCCCGCCGAGATCCTCAAGGTCTGGGAGGGCGGGATGAGCTTTCACGGAGGCTTCGCGGGCGTCATCCTGGCCACGTGGATCTTCTGCAGGCGCCACGACATCCCGCCTCTGCGCGTGGCCGACGCGATGTCGGTCGTGGCCCCGATCGGGCTGTTCTTCGGCCGCATCGCGAATTTCATCAACGCCGAACTCTGGGGCCGGCCGACCGACATGCCGTGGGGCGTGATCTTTCCCGGCGAGGCCGCGCAATCCTGTCCGGGCGTCGAAGGGATCTGCGCCCGCCATCCCAGCCAGCTCTACGAGGCGGGGCTGGAGGGCTTGCTGCTGGGTCTGATCCTCTGGGCCGTGCTGCGCGCCGGCGGCCTGCGGCGGCCCGGCCTGTTGTTCGGGGTGTTCCTTGTCGGATACAGCCTGGCCCGCTTCTTCGTGGAATTTTTCCGGGTCGCCGATCCGCAATTCATCACGCCCGACAATCCGCTGGGCCATGTGATCGGCGGGCCGGTGATCGGGCTGAGCATGGGTCAGCTTCTGTCGCTGCCAATGCTGCTGGTGGGTCTGTTCTTCGTCCTCTGGGCCAGACGTCGCCCCGCCATCGCATGACGCCGCTGGCGCGCGTGATCGCACAGCGTATCCGCGTCGCCGGGCCGATGACGCTGGCCGATTACATGGAATTGTGCCTGATGCATCCGCGTCATGGCTATTATGCCAGCCGCGATCCCTTCGGGGCCGCGGGCGATTTCACCACCGCCCCGGAAATCTCTCAGATCTTCGGCGAGTTATGCGGGCTCGCCCTGGCGCAGGCCTGGATGGATCAGGGCCGCCCCGCGCCCTTTACCCTGGCCGAGCCGGGGCCGGGACGCGGGACGCTGATGGCGGACATGCTGCGTGCGATCCGGGCCGTGCCCGGCATGTCGGACGCGGCCGAGGTGGCGCTGATCGAGGCATCGCCCTTTCTACGCCAGGTCCAGAAAGACCGGCTGGGCGCGATCCGGCATCTCGATCACGTCGAGGAACTGCCGGACAAGCCATTGTTCCTGATTGCAAACGAATTTTTCGATGCCTTGCCGATCCGGCAGTTTCAGCGCCTGGATGACGGCTGGGCCGAACGTGTCGTCAGCGGCGATGAAAACGGCCTGCGCATGGGTCTTGCGCCGCCGGTCCTTCTGCCGCGTGAAGGACAGGTCGGCGAGGTGATCGAGGATCGGCCCGCCGCGACCGCCATCGTCACTGCCATCGCCTCGCGCGTTGCCAGCCATGGCGGCGCGGCGATCCTTGTCGATTACGGCGGCTGGAACGGTGTTGGCGATACGTTTCAGGCCCTGCGCGCGCATCGCCCCGAGGATCCGCTGGCCCATCCCGGCGAGGCCGATCTGACCGCCCATGTCGATTTCGCACCGCTGGCGGCGGCCTCCATCCAGGCGGGCGCGGTGGCATCGCGCCCGATCCATCAGGGTGACTGGCTGCTGTCTCTGGGCGCCGCAGATCGGGCGCGCAGGCTGGCCGCGGCCGGGGATGGGGGTGCGATGGTCGCACTTGATCGCTTGACCGCCGCAGACAAAATGGGTCACTTGTTCAAGGCGATGGCCATCTGGCCCCGCGGGGCGCCGCCGGTGCCCGGATTCGACGCGCTGAGGCTTCATGCAGACAACGCTTGAGATCCTGAACCACCCGCTGCTTTCGGATGTGAGGCACGGATTTTTCACCCGGAAGGGCGGTGCGTCGTCGGGGCTTTTTGCGGGGCTGAATTGTGGCCGACGTTCCAGCGACCAGGCCGATATGGTGCGGGTCAATCGCGGGCGCGTGGCGCAGGCGATGGGGGTTCCGGCCGCCAGCCTGGCGACCGTGAAACAGGTTCATTCGGCCGATGTGGTGACGCTGGCCGCGGGCGAGGATGTCGAGGCGATCCGCGACCAGAGAGCCGACGGGATCGTGACGGCGCGGCGCGACGTGGCGCTGGCGGTGCTGACGGCCGATTGCCAGCCGATTCTGCTGGCCGATCCGCAGGCGGGCGTGATCGGCGCCTGTCATGCCGGCTGGCGCGGGGCCCTGTCCGGAGTGATCGAGGCGACGGTGGCCGCGATGCGGGCCCTGGGCGCGACGCAGATCCGGGCCGTGATCGGCCCCTCGATCAGCCAGCGGGCCTATGAGGTCGGGCAGGATTTCATGGAGGATTTCCTGCTGGAAGATCCCGATTACCATCGATTTTTCGCAGGCGGTCCGAACGGCAAGCCGATGTTCGATTTGCCGTCCTTCGGCCTCTCGCGTCTGCGCGCTGCCGGGGTCGAGGCCGAATGGTCGGGCCATTGCACCTATTCCGACCCCGCGCGCTTCTTCAGCTATCGCCGCGCCACGCATGAAGGGCAGGCCGATTACGGCCGGCTGATCTCGGCCATCGCGCTGTAGCCGGGATCCCGTCCGCGCCGCCGGGTCAGACGTCCAGCTCTTCCACGAAACGGGCGTTTTCCTGAATGTATTCAAAGCGAAGCTCGGGCTTCTTGCCCATCAGCCGCTCGACCAGATCGCCGGTTTCGCCGCCCTCGTCATCGTCGATGCTGACCCGGATCAGCTTGCGCGTCTTCGGGTTCATCGTCGTGTCCTTCAAATCCTTGGCGTCCATCTCGCCCAGGCCCTTGAACCGCTGCACGTCGATCTTGCCCTTGCCCCCCAGCCCCTTGGCCAGCATCCGCTCTTTCTCGGCGTCGTCGGCGACATAGATGCGATGCGCGCCCTGCGTCAGCCGATACAGCGGCGGACAGGCCAGATAGAGATGCCCCTTGTCGATCAGCGGCCGCATCTGGGTGAAGAAGAAGGTCATCAGCAGCGATGCGATATGCGCCCCGTCCACATCCGCATCGGTCATGATGATGATCTTGTCGTAGCGCAGATCGTCCACGTTGAAGCGCGTCCCCATCCCGACCCCGAGCGCCTGGCAAAGATCATTGATTTCCGCGTTCTGGCCCAGCTTGGACGAGGCCGCGCCCAGCACGTTCAGGATCTTGCCGCGCAGGGGCAGCAGCGCCTGTGTGGTGCGGTCGCGCGCCATCTTGGCGCTGCCGCCGGCGCTGTCGCCCTCGACGATGAACAATTCGGTGCCGTCGCGCGCGGTGGCGCTGCAATCGACCAGCTTGCCGGGCAGGCGCAGTTTCTTGGTCGCCGATTTCCGGGCGGTTTCCTTTTCCTGCCGGCGGCGCAGACGTTCTTCGGACCGCAGCACCAGAAAATCGAGGATTGCGCCCGCCGACTTCGTGTCCGAGGCCAGCCAGTTGTCGAAATGGTCGCGCACCGCACCCTCGATCAGCCGCGCGGCTTCGGTCGTGGCCAGGCGGTCCTTGGTCTGGCCGACGAATTCCGGCTCGCGGATGAAACAGCTGACCAGCGCGCAGCCGCCTGTCAGCAGATCCTCGCGGGTGATCTGGGCGGCCTTGCGGTTGCTGACCCGTTCGCCATAGGCGCGGATGCCCTTGAGGATCGCGGCCCAGAAGCCGGCTTCGTGGGTGCCGCCCTCGGGGGTGGGGACGGTGTTGCAATAGGACTGGATGAAGCCGTCGCGGGCCGGCGTCCAGTTGATCGCCCAATCGACCTTGCCCGGCGCGTCGAAGCGTTTGAAATCGACGCTGCCCGCGAAAGGCCGGTCGGCATAGCTGGTCGCGCCGGCCAGCGTTTCCGACAGGTAGTCGGCCAGCCCGCCGGGAAAGTGAAAGCTGGCCTCGGTCGGCGTCTCGCCGTCGTCGATCTCGGATTTCCAGCGGATTTCGACGCCCGAGAAAAGGTAGGCCTTGGATTTCACCATCTTCAGCAGGCGCGCGGGCTTGAAGCGGTGATGGCCGAAAATGTCCTCGTCGGCATGAAAGGTGACGGTCGTGCCGCGCCGGTTCGGCGCCGCGCCGATCTTCTCGACCGGTCCTTCCGGCACCCCGCGCGAGAATCGCTGCTCGAACAGTTCCTTGTTGCGGGCGACCTGAACCACCAGGCTGTCGGACAGCGCGTTCACGACCGATGCGCCGACGCCGTGCAAACCGCCCGACGTCGCATAGGCATCGCCCGAGAACTTGCCCCCGGCATGAAGCGTGCACAGGATCACCTCCAGCGCGGATTTTCCGGGAAATTTCGGATGCGGGTCGATGGGAATGCCGCGTCCGTTGTCGCGCACCACGACACTGAAATCAGCCAGCAGTTCGACCTCGATCCGGCTGGCATGGCCGGCGACCGCCTCGTCCATCGAATTGTCGAGGATCTCGGCCACAAGGTGATGCAGGGCGCGTTCATCGGTGCCGCCGATATACATGCCGGGGCGCTTGCGGACCGGTTCCAGTCCCTCCAGCACCTCGATCGAGGATGCGGAATAGCTTTCCACGCTGGCATCGGCGGCAGAGAGAAGGTCGTCGGCCATGGGCTGCTCGTGTTTATGGCTGTTTTGACGACTATCTCATGTCCGGGCCGGGTGGGGCAAGTGGTTGTGGCTTTGGAAACCTCGGCCGCAACCACTTGCGCGGGCGATAGCGTATCATTCCGGCTCGGCCAGCCGTGCCTCCCACATGCGGCGAAAGGCCGGCCGGGCCTGGCAAGCGTCCAGCCAGGCGGTGATCGCGGGGAATTCCTGCATCAGGGCGCCGTAGGATTGGGCATAGCGCAGAACTTCGGCCAGATTGATGTCGGCGACGGTAAACCGGTCGCCGATCAGATGGCTGTGACGGCCCAGATGATCTTCGACCACGCGCAAGGGCCGGATCAGCCTCCCGGCTGCATCCGCGACGATGGCCGCGTCCTCGCCGGATTGTGTCTGGTCGCGTCCATGCAGGAACAGGATCGTCAGGGCGTCGGGTTCGATGGCTGTCGCCGCGTAAAAGCTCCACTGCATCATCAGCGCATCCTCGGCGGCGTCGGTGGGGCCTATGGGCTGGCCGTGTCGGCGCGCCAGATACAGCGTGCAGGCCATCGATTCGCTGAGGATCAATCCATCGTCGTCGATCACCGGAATGGCGCCTGCGGGCGACAGGTCCAGAAAGCCGGGTGAGCGTGTGTTCATCCGCGCGCCGGGCGCATCCGCATCGGCAAGGCGGTAGGCCTGAATCACCGGCACCTGGTGAAAAGGCAGGGCGATCTCGTGGCACAGCCAGACGATGCGCGATGCGCGGGAGCGGGTGACACCATAGAGGGTCAGCATCTGGACGTACTCCTGTCTGCCTCGGCCCGGGCAAGTCGGGCCTTGCTTGCGGTTTCACGACGGCGCGTCATCGCAGCCCGGCGCGGGCGGCGGCGCGGTCGATGGCGGCCACGACCTGGTCCGGGGCGGCGTGATGAGGCATATGGCCCACATCCTTCAGCACCGTCAGACGGGCGCTCGGCACCTCGCGCACCATGCGGCGCGAGTGAATGTCCAGTCCGACAGTCGTATCGGCATCGCCATGCACGATCTCGATCGGCTGGTTCAGACCTGGATAGAGCGGCGCCATCTTTTCGAGATAGGGTTTCAGATTCGCCACCTGCTGCGCATTGGCCAGCAGACTGCCCTGTCGCAGCGTCAGTTCGGCGCCGACGTAGGAGGCGTAGCCGTCCGGCACCGGATTGGGCGCGAAAATCTCGGCGATCGCGCGATCGACGGTGGATTTCGGCGCGAAGGCCGAGATCATCGGTGCGACCACGGCCCTGCCAAAGGGAGTGGCGAGAAAGGGCGACAATCCGCCAAGCTCACCTTCCCAGGGGTAGGTCGCCCCCGCCAGCAGCACCAGCGCGGCGGTGCCGTCGGGATCGCCCAAGGCCCATGCCATCGCAACCGCGCCGCCATAACTGTGGCCCAGAACGACAGGATTGCGCACGCCAAGCTGGTCGGCCGCCTGGCGCAGAAGATCGGCCTGACGGCGCGGGTCGTCGTTGCCTTCGGGCAAGGGATCGGTCCATCCCAGACCGGGTCGATCGAAGGTGATGACGCGGTATCTGTCCTGCAGGCGCCCGACCAGGTCGAAGGTGAAATCGCGGCTGCTGCCGCTGGCACCGTGCAGCAGGACCAGATCCGGACCTTGCCCGCGAATGTCGGCATGAACCGTCAGGCCGTTCACTTCGAGCAACTGACCGGTCGGGGGAAAACGCCGTTCGGCCGCTTCGGCACGCCGCTCGACCTGATTGTCCAGCAGGGCGGCGCATCCGCCAAGGCTGAGGGCGGTAACGGCAATCAGCATCGCGGCCTTGAAAAAGCGCATCTCGGTCGGGTCTCCGCAGGTCGTCCTGTCGAACAATCACGGACGAGAGAGGGTTCCGGTTGCACCCGGACGAATTTTTCCGTTCATCCGCAGATCATTGTCCAAGCGTCGCAGGTGACGCAAGCGGCGCGGACGGGTTGTCGCCACGGCCCGGGCTTGCCGTTTGCGACCATGAGGCCATCACCCCATCTGACCGGGCCAATCTCTGCATTCCTCGCGCCTTGGGCCGGCTGGCGCGGAACACGACACCAGATCCGAAGTCACCGGACCACAAAAAGCGAGGCTGGAAAAGCGCGCAGCAAAAACGGGCGGGAAGGCCCCGCCCGGTTCGGTTTTGGCGCATCACAGCGCGCTCAGGGTCCGATCACCTTGCAATCCTGCGAGCGGGTCCGGAATCTTTCGCAGACCAGTTGTGCGCCGGCCTTGTCAAGATTGACGAACTTGGGTTCGAAACCGCGAATCGTATTGGCGATATTGCGCTGCGCATTCCCAAGCACCGCGCCGTCCTGCAAGGCGCTGCGGATCAGCAACTGGTCGGCTTCGGCCCTGGAGCGGTACAGACCCAGCGACACCCCCCAATTCCGGCTGCCGTCAGAGGCGCGCGAGACGATCTCCAGCGGTTCCGGCTCGGACCGGTCGCCTTCGCCCATCGCGGCAAGGATCACCGAATCCGAACGCGGCTTCGGCGCTTCAGAGGCCATAAGCGACATCGCATCACCCTGTTTCGGAACCGCGGCGGCGACGGCCCGGGCGATGGCCTCCGGGTCCTGACCCTTTTCCGCCGAGGCGACCAGCGAGGCGGTTTGCGTGCCGCGCGACCGGGGTGCCGGGGCCGGGCGGGACGATTCCGACAGCAGGCCGGCAGCAAGACTTGCCGATTGCCGCGGTGCGGCCTCGGTCGAGGCGACAGCGCTGGCAATGGCCTCTTCCACTGCGTCGCCCTCGGCGACCGGACGGCGGTTGGGACGGATGCTGGAGGCCAGTAGCAGTTTGTTGCCATCGGCAGCCGGCTGGGCGGCAGCGGCCTGACGGACCGCCTCCGCGATCTGCACCGGGTCGCTGACCGGAACCGCCGAGCGGCGCGCAGGCTTTTCGGAGGCCGACAGAACCAGGCGCTGCGGCTGCGGCCGGGTCGCCGCCGTGCTGGGCTGGACCTGGGCCCTGCGCACGACCTTCTTGGCCAGGTAACGTGGCGGCTGAGGCCGGACCTCGCTGACCCGGTCGCGAACGCGCGAGAATCCCGCGTCCAGCAATTGCGCCATCAACTGATTGCGCTGCGCGGTCGATGTGCCACCGAACACGGTCGCGATCAGCCGCTTGTTGCCGCGCTGCGCCGAAGCGGTCAGGTTGAACCCTGCCGCGCGGGTATATCCGGTCTTGATGCCGTCAGCGCCCTTGTAGGCATCCAGGAACCGCTTGTTGGTCGAAGACACCTTGGCGATTCCCGCATCCGCCGAACGGCGCGAGAACAGGTTGTAATATTGAGGGAAATCATAGAACAGGCGGCGGCCAAGGATCGACATGTCCTGGGCGGTGGAATAATGCCCCTGGGTCGTCAGACCGTTCGCGTTCCTGAATTGCGTGTTCCGCATCCCCAGGGCGCGTGCCATCTGGGTCATCTGCTGGGCAAAGGCCGCCTCGGACCCTGCCAGGCCTTCACCGATGGTGGTGGCGGCGTCGTTGGCCGACTTGATCGCCGCCGCCCGGATCAGATAGCGCAGTTCTATCTTCTGCCCCGCCCGCAGACCAAGTTTCGAGGGCGGTTCGGCCGCGGCGTTCGACGATACCGTGAACAGTGAATCCAGCCGCACCTGCCCGCGCTCGATCGCGGTGAACGCCATGTAAAGCGTCATCATCTTGGTCAGGGATGCAGGATGCAGCGGTGTGTTGGCGTTCTGTGAATAGATCGGCTGACCGTTCCGGGCGTCCATCACATAGGCTGCGAAGGGTGCGGCCGACAGACTTGCCGGTGCCAGCATGGCCAACAGAAGGAAAGCCCATGGCCGGGCCAAGCGTAGAGAATGGGTCAATGTCACTGTCTCTCTGCCTCGTGCGGGCATGTCTTTTGTCGCATACCCGTTCTTAATAAAATCACAATAGCATGAGATTTCTGTGCATGTAACCTTGGATTTGCACTATTTTCCACCTTGCCCGCGTATGGGATCCGGGGCTTTCATCGCCCGCCAAAACGCTTATATTCGCCCATGGACGAAGGGTCGGCCGCGATGCGGGCCCGGAACACAGGACCGGAAGGCCTCACGGACACTCATGACGCAATGGATGAGCGACAGCGACAAGCCCGACGACCAACAGGATCTGGCCGTTAAGCCGCATACCCGACCGCAGCGACCGCCGATGTACAAGGTCTTGATGCTGAACGACGATTTCACGCCGATGGAATTCGTCGTGCATGTCCTGGAACGGCTTTTCAACATGACCCATGCCCAGGCGATCGAGATCATGCTGACCGTCCACCGCAAGGGGGTCGCGGTGGTCGGGGTCTTTTCGCATGAAGTGGCCGAGACCAAGGTGGCGCAGGTCATGGAACTGGCCCGGCGTCAGCAGCATCCGCTGCAATGCACCATGGAAAAAGAGTAACCCGTGACCGGCACCCGACTTTCGCTGGCCCTCGCGGACTCGGTGCCCGAGGGACGTTTCCTTGTGATCGGTGCGCGTGCAGCGGACGATCTTGCCCCGCTGGGTCCCGATCGCATGGTGATCCAGCAGCGACATTTCCCCGACCATCATGCGCTTGCCGCACGCGGCTTTGATGTCACAACCCAGGCCGAGGGGCGTTTCGAGGCCGCGCTGGTGTTCCTGCCGCGCGCCAAGCCCGAGGCCCGCGCCCGGATCGCCGAGGCCGCAGCGTGCCTTTCCGCCGGCGCTCCGCTCTGGATCGACGGGCAAAAGACCGATGGTGTCGATTCGATCCTGAAAGAGTTGCGCGACCTGGCCGGGATCGACGAGGTCCACAGCAAGGCGCATGGCAAGATCTTTCGCCTGACGCTGCCGGCGGGCGACTGGCTGCCCGCCGGCTGGGCAGCCCGCCCGAACCACGTCGCGCCCGGATTTGTCACCCGGCCCGGCGTCTTTTCCGCCGATGGGATCGATCCGGGATCGGCCTTGCTGGCGCGGCACCTGCCGGAGCGGCTGCCGTCGAGGATGGTCGACCTGGGCGCCGGCTGGGGCTGGCTGGCGGCGCAGGCGCTGTCGCGGCCGGGGGTCGAGGTGATCCATCTGGTCGAGGCCGACAATGCCGCACTGCAATCGGCGCGCGACAACATCGCCGATCCGCGCGCCCGTTTTCACTGGGCCGATGCGCGTGACGTGGCCCTGGCCGATCCGGTGAACGGCGTGATCATGAACCCGCCCTTCCATGACGGGCGCGATGCCGATCCCCGGCTGGGTGCGGCCTTCATCGCCTCGGCCGCGCGGCTTCTGACCGGGGCGGGCCGGCTGTGGATGGTCGCCAACCGCCATCTGCCCTACGAGGCCGCCCTGGCGCGGCATTTTGCGCAAGTCACCGAAACCGGAGGCGATGCGCGCTTCAAGATCATCGAGGCCAGCGGCGCCCGCCGCGGCACCCGCAGGATGCAAGGAAAACGCGGATGAGCATGTCCGTTCAGGGAAAGACCGCCATAGTCACCGGCGCCGCGCGCGGGATCGGCCTTGCCATTGCCCAGCATCTGGTCGAGCGGGGGGCGAACGTCATGTTTGCCGACAGCGACGAAGAGGCGCTGGAATCCCAGGTCTCGGATTATGATACCGAGACCGGCCCGGTGCGCCAGTTCGTCGGCCACATGACCGAAAAGCTGGCCATGGCCAACCTGCTTTCGGCCACGCTGGATGCGTTCGAACGCATCGACATTCTGGTGAACGCCCATCGCTTCGTCAAAAGCTCGGATCCGCTGGACACCGATCCGGGCGTGCTCGAGGAAATGCTGCGTCAGAACATGATCGCGGGCCTGCGGCTGTCGCAGATGGTTGCCAAGCGGATGATCAAGCAGGCCGAGGACCAGCGCGATCTGGCGCAGGCGGGCGCCATCGTGAACATCTCGACGCTGGCGGCCTGCCGGCCGGTGCCGTCGATGCTGGGCTATTCCATCGCCTGCGCGGCCCAGGAACAATCGACGCGCGGGCTGGCGCTGGCGCTGGCGCCCTATCGGATCAGGGTGAACGGCGTGTCCTTCAGCAGCATCATGTCGCACGAACTGAAATGCGCCTTGCGCGATGACATGGATCTGCGCGCCCAGATCATTTCGGGCACGCCTCTGGGCCGGATCGGCGGCGCCGACGAAGTGGCCGAGACGGTGCAATATCTTGTCAGCGAGGGCGCGCGCTTCGTGACCGGCCAGATCGTGACCGTGGATGGCGGCCGCAGCCTTGCCGATCCGGTCACGGCGCAGGTTCTGTAATCTCAGCCCTGCTTTTCGGGATAGGCGGCCTTGCAGGCCCGAACCGCGGCCGCCGCCTGGGTGGCCAGCGCCGTCTTGCGCGCCGCCAGGTTGTCGCGCTTGCGGGTTTCGGCCGCCGGGTCGATGGGCACGCGGTAACGCTGGGTATCGACGTAGTCCTGCCAGCAGGGACGATAGCTGACCTGAACGTTCCCCTCCTTGTCGCGATACAGATCGCGGCACTGGGTCAGGCGGTCGCGCACCACCTCGCGCTCTTCCCAGGCATAGCCACGCGCCAGATTGCCCTCGACCACGGCCAGCAGGCGGCTGACCGTGCGATATTCATCGGTGTTGCGGCCGATGCACTGCTGTAGCGGGGTCGCGCAGGCCGCCAGCAGCAGCGGAACGGAAAGGGCGAAGGCGGTGTTGCGGCGCATGATCGGTCTCTTTACATCGGCGAGGCGATGCTAGCCGGGCGTTCGGTCGCTTGGCAAATCAAGAATGGAGAGCGTCATGGACGACCAACGCCGCCAGGCTGCCGGCTGGTTCAGGGAATTGCGCGACCGGATCACGACCGCCTTCGAATCGCTGGAGGATCGCGGCCCCGGCGACGGACCCGAGGGACGATTCGTCGTCACTCCCACGCAACGCGGCGAGGATGGCGGCGGCGGGCTGATGTCGGTCATGCGCGGTGGCCGGGTCTTCGAGAAGGTCGGCGTGAACTGGTCCGAGGTTCATGGCACGCTGGCCCCCGCGGCCCAGGCGGCCATGGCTGCACGCGGTGTGCCCGGCATGGACCGCGACCCGCGGTTCTGGGCCTCGGGGATCAGCCTTGTCGCGCATATGCAGAACCCTCATGCGCCGGCGGTCCATATGAACACGCGCATGTTCTGGACGCCCGGCGCCTGGTGGTTCGGCGGCGGATCGGATCTGAACCCCTGCATCGAATATCCCCATGATACTGCGCATTTCCATGCCACCCTGCGTGCGGCCTGCGCGCCGCACGGGGCCGATTATTACGACCGCTTCAAGGCCTGGGCGGACGAATATTTCTTCATCCCCCATCGCGGCCGCGCGCGCGGGGTCGGTGGCATCTTCTACGACGATCTGTGCACTGGCGACTGGCAGGCCGATTTCGCCTTTACCCGCGATGTTGGCGCGGCTTTCCTGCCCGCCTTCCTGCCGCTGGCCGAGGCACGCATGGCGCAGGGCTGGGACGACGCCGACCGCGAGGCGCAGCTGATACATCGCGGCCTCTATGCCGAATACAATCTGGTCTATGATCGCGGCACGAAGTTCGGGCTGGAGACCGGCCATAATGCCGATGCCGTGCTGATGAGCCTGCCGCCGCTGGCGAAATGGGTCTGAGGATCGCGTGATCCTTGCCGATCCGCCCATCCGGCGACAGCAGCGGGAAGGGATGGTTGCGGCAGGGGGACCGGGGGATGCAAAACCCCCGGCCGTCGCGGGACGCGAAAGACGCCCTCAGCCGATGGCCACCGCCAGCAGCCAGCCGACCCCGATCACGATCAGCGCCATTCCGGCCAGTTGCAGCCGTTGCGTGGCCTCGCGGAACAGCCGGCCCGAAACGATCTGCGCGAACACCACCTCGACCAGTGCCAGGGTGCGGACATTGGCGGCGGGGGTCAGTGCGAAACCCACGAACCAGAACAGCGACGCCATTGCGCCAAGCGCGCCGGCCGCCAGTGACACCCGCCATTCGACGGTGATGCCGCGCAGTGCCGCGCGATCGAAGGCCGACAACCACGCCAGCATCGCCACCGATTGCATGGCCAGGGTCAGGACCAGCACCGTCAGCGCCCGGGCAAAATAGCCGCCCTCGGGCAGCGCAAGCAAGGCGCCGCGAAACCCGATGGCCGAGATCCCGAACAATGCCCCCGCAGCAATGCCGTTCAGGATCGGCCGCAGGCCCGCTTGCGACCAGCTGGCCCCGGATGCCAGCACGACGCCCAGGGTCGCCACCCCGATCGCGCCCATCCGTGCCGGTCCCAGCGGCTCGGCCAGAACCAGAGCGCCGATCAGTGCCAGCGTCACCGGTTCGGTCTTCATCAGCGCGGTGGCGACGCCAAAGCTCTGGCCGCGCATGGTCAGCAGCATGAAGGCCGTCGCAGCAATCTGCGCCGCGGCACCAAGTCCGGCAAAGGCCAGCGTGCCGGGGCCGATGATCGGCAATTCCATGAACGGCCACAGCGCCAGCAGCATCACCGCCGCGAAGGGCAGGCCAAAGACGAAACGCACTGCCGTCGCGCCGGTCGTTCCGACGCGGGCGGTCAGTCCGGCCTGCGCCGCATTCCGTCCGGTTTGCGCGACCGCGGCGATCAACGTGGCCGCGACCCAGATCATGCGCTTCGGACCGCCTCGATCATGGCCGCGACGTTGTCCGGGTCGGCCTCGGGCGTGATCCCATGACCCAGATTGAAGACATGCGGGCCGCCCCGAAAGGCGCGGGTGATCCGTTGCGCCTCGGCGATCAGATCCCTGCCGCCCGTGACCATGTGTCGCGGGTCCAGATTGCCCTGGACACAGCCGTCGATCTGCACGTTCCGGACCGCCCATTCCGGACTGACCGAAGTGTCCAGCGCGACGCAATCAGCGCCCGTGGCACGGGCAAAGCCGACATAGCGTTGTGCCGCCCCGCGCGGAAAGGCGATGACCGGGATGCCGGGGTGGCGCTGTTTCAGCGCGGCAATGATGCGACGGGCGGGGGCGATCGCGAAATCGTCGAAATCGGGGCCTGCCAGGCTGCCTGCCCAGCTGTCGAACAGCTTGACCGCCTCGGCGCCCGCTTCGATCTGCGCCGACAGATACAGGATCGTCGCCTCGGTGATCCGGTCGATCAGCGCCGAAAATGCCGCACGGTCCGCCGCCTTGAAATCATGCGCTGGACCCTGATCGGGCGTGCCGCGGCCGGCGATCATGTAGGTGGCGACGGTCCAGGGCGCGCCGGCAAAACCGATCAGGGCGGTCTGCGCAGGCAGATTGCGCGACAGGATCTTCACCGTCTCATAGACGGGATGCAGCCTGTCATGGATCGCATCGGCCGGCCGAAGGTCTGCCGCGCCCGCCGCGCTGGTGATCGTCGAGAGGCGCGGCCCCTCGCCGGCGACAAACCACAGATCCGCGCCAAGCGCCTGCGGCACCAGCAGAATATCGGCGAAGAGGATCGCGGCGTCGAAGCCGAACCGCCGGATCGGTTGCAGCGTCACCTCGGCCGCCAGCTCGGGATTGTAGCACAGCGACAGGAAATCGCCCGCTCGGGCGCGCGTCGCGCGATATTCCGGCAGATAGCGCCCGGCCTGACGCATCATCCAGATCGGCGGGACGGGCAGCGCCTCACCGGCCAGCGCGCGCAGCAGCAACTTGGTCATGGGACCTCCTTTGCGGCCCTTCAAGGCGAGGGTGCGGGCGTTGTCAAGCGCGCGTCCGACCGCTATGGCGGGCGCATGACACAGATGCCCGACCCCTCGCAGCCCCTGAAGATCGGCACCCGCGGCTCGGTCCTGGCGCTGGCGCAGGCGCATGAGACGCGCGCCCGCCTGATGGCCGTCCACGATCTGCCGGCCGAGGCGTTCGAGATCGTCGTGATCAGGACCACCGGCGACCGGATCACCGACCGCCCGCTGAAAGAAATCGGCGGCAAGGGCCTGTTCACGCGTGAGATCGAAGAGGCGCTGTCTGCGGGCCGGATCGACATCGCGGTCCATTCGATGAAGGACATGCCGACGCTTCAGCCCGAGGGAATGCTGATCGATTGCCTGCTGCCACGCGAGGATGTCCGCGACGCCTTCGTGTCCCCGCACGTTGCCTCGATCCAGGATCTGCCGCAGGGCGCGGTGGTCGGTTCTTCCAGCCTGCGCCGGCGGGCGCAGTTGGCGCATCGGCGACCCGATCTGCATCTGGTCGAGTTTCGCGGCAACGTCCAGACCCGGCTGCGGAAGCTGGAAGAGGGCGTGGCGGTTGCGACCTTTCTCGCCATGGCCGGCTTGCGACGGCTGGACATGCTGCATGTGGCGCGCGGGCCGATCGATCCGGCCGAAATGCTTCCCGCGGTGGCGCAGGGCGCCATCGGCGTCGAGCGCCGGGCCGGCGATGACGCGACCGCGACACTCCTGCGTGCCATCCATGATGTCGAAACCGGTCAGCGCATCGCTGCCGAACGCGCCTTCCTCGCGCGCCTGGACGGATCCTGCCAGACGCCGATCGCAGGTCTGGCCGAGCTGAGCGGATCGCGACTGACCCTGCGCGGAGAAATCCTGCGCCCGGACGGCGCCGAGGCGTTCAGCGGCAGCCGTAAAGGCGAAATTCCCGACGGCCCGGCGATGGGGGCCGACCTGGCCGAGGAATTGCTGTCGCGTGCCGGCCGGGGCTTTCTGGAACATCTGTGAGCGGCAGAGGCCATGCCGCAAGGCCGGGACAGCCAGCCTGAGGACACGAACCCACCCGGCAGTCAGCTTGTGACAGGCCAGACCGATGCGAGCGGTCGCAATGCGGCCCTTCGCGGGCGATCAGCCAAGGGTGCCGCGCCGCGATCCCTCAATAGCTGCGGATCAGGCCGACGAGGCGGCCCTGCACGCGGACACTTTCCTCGGGCAGGATGCGGGTTTCGTAGGCAGGGTTTGCCGCCTCCAGCGCGATCATCGCGCCGCGCCGGCGATAGCGTTTCAGCGTCGCCTCATGGCCTTCGACCAGGGCGACGATGATGTCACCGTTCTCTGCGCTGTCCTGTTCGCGAATCACCACGACGTCGCCGTCGTTGATCCCCGCCTCGATCATCGAATCGCCCTTGACCTCCAGTGCGTAATGATGGTCGCGACCCGTCAGCATCGTGCCGGGCACCGAGACATGGTGCGAAATTTCGGAAATCGCCTCGATCGGGACGCCCGCCGCGATCCGGCCCATCAGCGGCAATGCGACGGCCGCGCTGTCCACGATGTCCATCGCGCCGCGCGGACGGCCCGGACGATCATTCGAGATGACGCGGGGCGAGAATCCGGCCGCAGCTTTCGGGGTGTCCCCGTCCGTCCCCGCCAGCGCATCCGGCAGGCGCAGGATTTCCAGCGCGCGGGCACGATGGGGAAGACGCCGGATGAAGCCACGTTCCTCAAGCGCCGTCACCAGCCGGTGGATGCCGGATTTTGAGCGCAGATCCAGCGCATCCTTCATCTCGTCGAAAGAGGGCGGGACACCGTCGCGCGCCATGCGCTTCTGAATGAATTCCAGCAGCTGGATTTGTTTCCTGGTCAGCATCGGCCCGTCCTTGCCCCGAAGTGTTCCGCGAATGTTCTAGCCGATCGGCCGAATCGCGTCAACAATCTGCGCGCATCGTGATGAAAAATCGGTTAAGGCTCAGCGGCGAAGCGGCAGAAAGCAGACCACGTCGCCGGCCCTGCGGGCGGGGTCGCCGGCGGGCCTGACCAGCAGGGCGTCAGCCTGCGCCATCAGCGACAGGCGGGCGGAATCCTGGTCGCGGAACGGATTGATCAGCGGCAGGTCAGGCCCGTCTTCAAGGCCGGCCCGCAGGTAATGCTGGCGATCGCCCTCGGGGGCCAGATCGCGGGCAAGACGGGCGCGTCCGATGCGGTGTCCCGCATCCAGCCCCTGCATCCGAAGGATCAGAGGTTGCATGAACAAAATTCCGCAAACAATTGCAGAAACAGGATTTCCTGGTAGTCCAAGCATGGCGGACCGGCTGATTGTTCCGGCCATCAGCGGTTTTCCGGGCCGCATCGCGATCTTGTAGAAGGCGCGGTCCATGCCCAGGTCGGCCGCGACCTTGCCGACCAGATCATGATCTCCGACCGAGGCGCCGCCGATGGTGACGATCAGATCGGCATCCGCGGCCGAGGCCAGGCTGTCGCGCAGGCTGGCCTCGCTGTCTCGCGCGATGGGCAGGATCCGCGGCACGGCGCCTGCCTCGGCGGCCAGCGCGGCGATGGCGAGATCGTTGGAACTGACGATCTGGCCGGGCTGCGGCATCTGACCCGGCCGGACCAGTTCGTCGCCGCCCGCGAGAATCGCGACGCGGGGCTGGTCTGCGACGACCACCTGCGGAACATTCATCGCTGCCAGCAAGCCGATATCGGCCGCCGTCAGCTTTCGCCCGGATGGCAGCACATCACCTTCTGCGAAATCGCCGCCGCGCAGGCGGATATGGGTGGCATCGCTGCGTGTGGCAACGCTGAGGCTGTCGCCCTCGCGGACGGTGTTTTCCTGCATCACGACGCGATCATAGCCGGGCGGAACGGGTGCGCCGGTAAAGATGCGGATGGCGGTTCCGGGCACGGCCTCGCCCGACCATGGATGGCCCGCGGCAGAGGTGCCGGCGACGCGCAGCGGCCCGTCCAGATCGCGCGAGCGCAGCGCATAGCCGTCCATTGCGGCGGCATCGAAAGGCGGTTGGGTCAGACGCGCGCGCGCCGGCTCCAGCAGCGCGCGGCCCGCGGCGCGTTCCAGCGGAACCAGATCCGGCCGCGGCGCCGGAGCCAGCGCGAGAACGCGCGACAGGGCCTCATCGACGGGGATCACGGGCGGGCCTCGTAGAGACCGGACTTGCCGCCTTCCTTGCGCAGCAGGCGGATGGCGTCGATCCGCATGTCCTTCTGCGCCGCCTTCAGCATGTCGTAGATCGTCAGGCAGGCGACGGTGACGGCGGTCAGGGCCTCCATCTCGACGCCGGTGCGGCCGGTTGTGCGGACGGTCGCCGTGACGCGGATGCCGGGAAGATCCGGATCCGGCGTCAGATCAAGTGCGACCCTGGCGATGGGCAGGGGATGGCACAACGGGATCAGGTCGGCTGTGCGCTTGGCCGCCATGATTCCGGCCAGACGCGCAACGCCCATCACATCGCCCTTCTTGGTCCCGTCCTGGGCCAGGGCCAGCGTTTCGGGCGCCATGATCACACAACCTTCGGCCACTGCCTCGCGCGCTGTGTCCGGCTTGCCCGAGACATCGACCATATGCGCCTGTCCGGCCTTGTCGAAATGGGTCAGGCTCATGGCGCGGCGGCCTTGGCGGTGTCGAGGATGGCCCGCGTCGCCGCAGCCACGTCGTCCTGCCGCATCAGGCTTTCACCGATCAGGAAACGCGATGCGCCGACAGCCATCATCCGTGCCAGATCGGACGAGGTGAAAAGGCCGCTTTCGCAAACCAGATCGCGGCCCGCGGGGATGCGCGGGGCCAGATCGCGGGTCACGTCCAGCGTCACCTCGAAGGTCCGCAGATTGCGGTTGTTGACCCCGATCAGCGGCGATGCCAGCCGCAGCGCGCGGTCCAGCTCCGCCGCGTCGTGGACCTCGATCAGCGCGTCCATGCCCCAATGGCGGGCAGCATCCTCAAGCTCGGCGGCCAGCGCGTCATCGACCGAAGCCATGATGATCAGGATGCAATCGGCGCCCCAGGCACGAGCCTCGGCGACCTGATAGGTGTCGTGGAGAAAATCCTTGCGCAAGACCGGCAGGTCGCAGGCCGCGTGCGCGTCTGCCAGATAATCGGGCGCGCCCTGGAAACTGGGCGCGTCGGTCAGGACCGACAGGCAGGCGGCGCCCCCCGCGGCATAGGCGCGGGCCAGCGAGGGCGGGTCGAAATCGGGGCGGATCAGGCCCTTGGACGGACTGGCCTTCTTGATTTCGGCAATCAGGGCGGGGCCGGTCGCGGCCCTCGCGGTCAGCGCGGCGGCGAAACCGCGCGGTGCCGGCGCGGCGCGGGCGGCGTCTTCGATTTCGGCAAGCGGACGGGCGGCCTTGGCGGCCGCGATCTCGTCCAGTTTGTAGGCCTTGATCGTGTCGAGAATATCCATGGATTGCTTCTAGCCTTGCCGGGGCGACGAGGGAAGAGCGTGCGGCTTCGCCCAGTCGATCGGGGTCCGGCCCTGCCTCTCCAGCCAGCGATTGATATGGCCGAAGGGGCGGCTGCCGAAAAAGCCGCGCCGCGCCGACAGCGGTGAAGGATGCGCGGTGGCGATGACCAGATCCTGCTTGCGCGGCAGGCCGGACGCAGCCCTCTGTGCATGGGCGCCCCAGAGCACGAAGGCGAGGGGGCCGTGTTTCTGCGCCTCGGCCATGGCGTCGCGGGCCAGGGCCTGCCAACCCCATCCGGCATGGGCGCCGGCCTGGCCGGGCAGCACCGACAGCGCGGTGTTCAGCAACAGAACCCCCTGTTCGGCCCAGGCCGACAGATCGCCCGTGGCCGGGGCCGCGCCCAGATCGTCGCGAAGTTCGGCGAAGATGTTTTTCAGGCTGCGCGGCACGGCGATGCCGGGCGCGACCGAAAAGGCAAGCCCGTTGGCATGGCCCGGCGTCGGGTAGGGATCCTGCCCCAGGATGACCACCCGGACCTGATGCGGCGAAATCGCATCGAGGGCCGCAAAAAGCCGGTCGGGGCCGGGCAACCAGCCATCCGCCATATCCAGCCGGTCGCGGATGCCGGGCCATGTCTGCTGAAAGAAGGGCAGATGCGCCCAGGGCGCCGGCGGAATCACGTTTCGGGCGGCGGGCCGGTGACGGCGGCAAGCTGTTTCAGCTTTGCTCGGGCCGCGCCGCTGTCGATGGATCGGGCCGCCATCGCGGCCCCTTCGCGAAGGTCGGCCACCTTGTCCGCCACCAGCAGTGCTGCCGCCGCGTTCAGCAGAACGGCGTCGCGATAGGCGCTTTCGGCGCCGTCCAGCAGGGCGATGAATGCCTTCGCGTTGTCGCGCGGCTCGCCGCCGATGATCGCCGCGAATGGGTGGCGTGGCAGGCCGGCATCTTCGGGCGTGATGGTGAATTCGGTGATGCCGCCATCCTTCAGGGCGGCGACATGGCTTTCGCCCGCGATGCTCAGTTCATCCGTGCCGTCGCCGCCATGGACCAGCCAGGCCGCATCCGAACCCAGATCGCGCAGCACTTCGGCCATGGGGCGGATCCATTGCGCTGAAAATGCGCCGGTCAACTGCCGGCGGACCGAGGCGGGATTGGTCAGCGGGCCAAGCAGGTTGAACACCGTTCGCGTGCCCAGTTCGGTGCGCGGCGGACCGACGTGGCGCATGGCCGGGTGATGCATGGGCGCCATCATGAAGCAGATGCCCGCAACATCCAGCGCCTGTTGCGCCACGGCGGGACCGCCCATCACGTTGATCCCCATCTGCGTCAGCGCGTCCGCCGCGCCCGATTTCGAGGACAGGTTCCGGTTGCCATGCTTGGCCACCGTCACGCCCGCGCCGGCCACCACGAAGGCCGCCGCGGTCGAGATGTTCAACGTGCCCTTGCCGTCGCCTCCGGTGCCGACGATATCCATCGCCCCGGCCGGCGCGTGGACCCGGTTCATCCGCTTGCGCATGGCGCGGGCGGCGGCGGCGATTTCGTCCACGGTCTCGCCGCGCACGCGCAGCGCCATCAGCAGACCGCCGATCTGTGCCGGCGTCGCGGCGCCGTCGAACAGCGCCGCAAAGGCCGTCTCGGCCTCGGTTCCGGTCAGCGGCCGGGTCGCGGCGATGCCGATCAGCGGACGGATGTCGGTGCTCATGCGGCGGCTTTCGTCCGGCAGCGGGTCAGAAAGTTGCGGATCATGTCATGGCCATGTTCCGAGGCGATCGATTCGGGGTGGAACTGGACACCCTCGATGGGCAGGTCGGCGTGGATCAGGCCCATGATCGTACCGTCATCCGAGGTCGCGGTGACGCGCAGGCATTCGGGCAGGCTTTCGGGCTGGACGGTCAGCGAATGATAGCGTGTGGCCTTCAGCGGCGAGGGCAGGCCGGCGAAGACGCCGCTGCCGTCATGGTCGATGGCGTCCACCTTGCCATGCAGGATGCGATTGGCGCGCACGATCCTGCCGCCGAAAGCCTCGCCGATGGCCTGATGGCCAAGACAGACGCCCAGCAGGGGAATCCGGCGCCCGGCTGCCGCGCGGATCAGGTCGAGACAAATCCCCGCCTGCGCCGGATCGCAGGGACCGGGCGAGATCACGATGCCGTCAGGATCCATCGACAGCGCCTCGTCCACGCCGATACGGTCGTTGCGGTGGACGGCCACCTCGGCCCCGGCCTCGCCCAGATAATGCACGAGGTTCCAGGTGAAGCTGTCGTAATTGTCGATCAGAAGGATCATCGGGCGGCCTCGGGCTGGTGCGGTTCGGGGGCGGTTCCCCCTTGCGGGCGGGTTCGTTATAGATGGGCCAAAGCGCGCCGGGGGGTCAAGCCCGGCCGGGACGTGAAGGGGCGCATGGCACGCGGTTTCTGGACAGGTTTGCTGCATGGTGGCGTCGTCAGCGCCGCCGGTCTGGTCGCGCTGTCGTTGGCGCTGCCATTGCCGGGCACGGCCCCACCCGCGACGAACCCACCCGAAACCGCCGGCTCCGTGCCGCAGGACGGGGCCGCCAAACCCGCGCAGGCGACGGGCGACGGGCCCGCCTCGGCCGATGCCGTCTCTGCCGAACCTGTCTCTCGGGAAGCCGAGACCCGCGAATCCGGGGCCCGCGCATCCGAGGCGGACGGATCCGGGCAGGCCCGGACGCCGACGCCACCGGACGATGCCGGACCGACCGAACGGGCGTCAGCCACGCCCGCGCCGGATCGGCCGCAGGCCGAAGGCGCGCCCTCGGCTGGGGCGGTGGATCTGCCGGTGGGTTCGGAATTCGGGCGCGGCGGCGATCTTGCGCCGCAGATGCCCGCGCCGCTGGCCGTGCCGGGGTCGCGGATGCGGCAATCCGAGGCTCCGGCCGTTGCCGCACCCGCCGCCGAACCCGCACCCGTCGCCCTGACCGGCGACAACCGCCGGCCACAGACCGAACCGGCCCGGGGCCCCGCTCTTGCCAGCCCCGAGGATGACGCGGGCGACGCGCCGGACCTGACGCGGCCCGATGCGATTTCGGCGCCCGCCGCGCCAGCGGTGCCCAGGATGGCGGGGGCCGGCGCGCAGGACGAAGCACCGGCCCGCCCGACCGCCTCGCAGGGGGATGCCGCGCGAACTGCGCCCGCCCGGCCAGCCGATGAAACCGCGCCGGACGCAGCCGCTGTCACGCCTGCCGCGACAGCCGAGTCCGTGCCGCAGCCCGCCAACGTCGATCCTGCGGCGGCCGGATCCCGGTCCGATGCCGCCGATCCTGCCGTGTCAGGCGGATCGGATGCCGTGGCGCCGTCGATGCCGCAGCCGTCGCTGGATCTGTCGCTGCCGCCCGACCTTTCCGATCTGCGCAGCCTGGAGCGTGACTGACATGATGCCGCTGAACCCCGCCCTTGCGGGCACCTTTCCGCCGCCGGTGATGGAGGCGCGGCGCTGGTTGCAGGATGCGGACTTCCCGCCAGACCGTCCGCTGATCAATGTCAGCCAGGCCGCGCCGGTAGAGCCGCCGCCGCAAGGACTTTGCCGCGCCATCGCCGAGGCCGCGCTGAACCGCCCCGAGGCGCATCTCTATGGCCCGGTCCTGGGCAATGCCGATCTGCGCGCCGCCGTGGCGTCGGAATTCGCGCGCGCCTATGGCGGCCGGGTCGCGCCGGATGAGGTGGCGATCACCCAGGGCTGCAATCAGGCCTTCTGCGCCGCAATGGCCACGCTGGCCGGGCAGGGGGACGAGGTGATCCTGCCGGCGCCGTGGTATTTCAATCACAAGATGTGGCTGGACATGCAGGGCGTGATCACGCGCCCCTTGCCCTGCCGCCAGGACATGTTGCCCGATCCGGCCGAGGCCGCAGAACTGATCGGTCCCCGCACGAAAGCCATCGTGCTGGTCACGCCGAACAATCCTTCGGGTGCGGAATATCCCGCGGATCTGGTCGCGGCCTTCTTCGATCTGGCGCAGCGGCGCGGCCTGGCGCTGGTGCTTGACGAGACCTATCGCGATTTCGACAGCCGCACTGGCGCCCCTCATGACCTGCTGCGCCGCGCAGAGCGGGACCAGACGCTGATCCAGCTTTACAGTTTTTCCAAGGCCTACCGGCTGACCGGCCACCGCGTCGGCGCGATGATCGCCTCGACGGCGCGGCTGCGCGAGGTCGAGAAATTCCTCGATACGGTGGCCATCTCGACCTCGCAGCTTGGCCAGATCGGTGCCCTGTGGGGGATCGAGAACCTGCGCGACTGGCTGGCCGGCGAACGCGATGCGATCCTGGCGCGGCGCGCGGCGGCAGTGGCGGCAATGTCGGATCTGCCGGGCTGGCGGCTGAAAAGCGCCGGGGCCTATTTCGCCTGGGTGGAACATCCCTTCGCCGAGAGTTCCGCCGACCTGGCCCCCCGGCTGGTGCGCGGGGCCGGTGTGCTGGCGCTTCCCGGCACGATGTTCGTGCCCCGCGGCGATGCCGAGGGCGCGCGGCATTTCCGCCTGGCCTTCGCCAATGTCGATGCGGACGGAATCGCCCATCTTGCCGAAAGACTGGCGGGTTTCGGCGGCTGACAGGCTTGTGGCGGGGGCGCGCGCGTCCTAGAACCGGCAGCGACACGACATGACGGAAGGCCGGGCCATGAAGAACCTGCGCACACACGGTAAATCCACGATCGTCTGGTTGCTTCTGGGCCTCATGGTGCTGGGCCTGGGCGGCTTCGGGGTGACCAGCTTCTCGGGCGGTTCGTCCGAGATCGGCTCGGTCGGCGAGACCAAGGTCACGGCCGAGGAATATGCGCGCGCTTTGCGCGGGCAGATGATCGCGATCCAGCAGCAGACCGGCCAGCCGCTGACCATGGCACAGGCGCAATCCCTGGGTCTTCAGCAATCGGTTCAGGCGCAGCTTTTCACCGCCGCCGCGCTGGAGGAACAGGCCCGCCGCATGGGCGTTTCCGTCGGCGACGAGGCAGTTCGCCAGACGATCCTCGGCGCGGAGGCCTTCAAGGGTCCGAACGGCAAATTCGATCGCACCGCCTATTCCCAGGCGTTGCGGCGCGAGAGCATGGCCGAAAGCGACTTCGAGGACGAGGTCCGCAAGGACGAGGCCAGGCTGATGATTCAGCGCGCCGTGGCCGGCGGCGTGGTCGCGCCCCAGGCCATGGTGGATCGCGCCGCCGCCTGGATTCTGGAAGCACGCGATCTGTCCTGGGCCGAGTTGACCGCCGAGGATCTTCCCGCCGCCATCGAGGAACCCGACGAAAAGACGCTGAAGGCCTGGCACCAGGCCAATGCCGACCGCTTCACCGCGCCCGAGGCGCGCAAGATCACCTATGTCTGGTTGACCCCCGAGATGATGTCGGATCAGGTCAAGCTGGACGAAGCGGCCCTGCGCGCGGTCTATGACGAGCGCATCGACGAATTCCAGCAACCCGAGCGGCGACTGGTCAGCCGGCTGGTCTTTCCGTCCGAGGCCGAGGCAAAGGCCGCCAAGGATCAGATCGACGCGGGCACCCAGCCATTCGAAGCCTTCGTGATACAGCGCGGCCTGACAATGGATAGTATCGATCTGGGCGAGATGACCAGACAGCAGCTCGGCGCGGCCGGCGACGCGGTTTTCGCGCTTGACGGACCGGGCGTGGTCGGTCCGGTCCAGACCGATCTGGGACCGGCCCTCTTTTCGATGAACGCGATCCTCGACCCGATCAACATTTCCTTCGATGAGGCCAAGCCCGATCTGCGCCAGGAGGCCGCCATCGACCGCGCGCAACGCATGATCGACGATAATTCGGCCGATTACGAGGACATGCTGGCCGGTGGCGCGACGCTGGAAGAGGTCGCCCAGCAGACGCCGATGGAACTGGGCCAGATCGACTGGGTGGCGGGCGAGACGCCGGGCCCGGGCGGCATCGACGGCTATCAGGCATTCCGCGACCGCGCCGAGGCGGTCAGCGAAAGCGACTTTCCCGAAATCGAACGGCTGGATGATGGCGGCATTTTCGCGCTGCGTCTGGACGAGGTGGTGCCCGCGACGCTGAAGCCCTTCGAGGCGGTGCGCGACGCGGTCGCCGAGGATTGGCGCCTTGCCGAAACCAGGCGTCAGCTTCTGGCCCTTGCCGAGGAGGAAAAGCTCAGGGCCAGCGCGGCGGCCGAACCCGGTGCGGAACCGCAGCCGCTGCAGGGCGCGGGCGGAGTGGTGCAGAATTCGGGCCCGGCGCCGAATGCTGCCGGGGACAATGCCGCGGCTGATCCGGCGACGCAGGATCCGGCACCGCTGGAATGGACCTCGCAGACCGGTCTGACGCGCGACGGCTGGATCGACAACCTGCCCCGGCAGGTGGTTGCACAGGCCTTTGCCCTGAAGGAACCCGGCGAGATCGAGGTCGTCGATGCCGATGAGCGTGTTTTTCTGGTCCGTCTGGACGCGGTGCAGAAGGCCGATCTGGACAGCGAGGACGCGCGTGGCGTGAAGAATGCCATCGCATCGCGGATGGGGCAGTCCCTGCAGGACGACATCTTCGACTATTATTCCCGCGCGGCCCAACGGCAGGGCGGTCTTCAGATCAACCAGCAGGCGATCAATGCCATCAACGCACAGGTCCAGTGATGGAGCTTTCGCCTGAATTTCCCGCCTTCGAGGCGGGCTGGAAATCCGGGCATAATCAATTGGTGACGATCCGGCTGGCCGCCGATCTGGACACGCCGGTCAGCCTGATGCTGAAACTGGCCGAGGCCGCGCCGATGTCCTTCATGCTCGAATCGGTGACGGGGGGCGAGGTCCGCGGACGGTATTCCATCGTCGGCATGAAGCCCGACCTGATCTGGGATTGCCGCGACGGCCAGGCGCGGATCAACCGCCAGGCGCGCTTTTCCGACGAATATCAGCGCGACGACCGGCCCGCGCTGGACAGTCTGCGGGCGCTGATCTCGGAAAGCCGGATCGCCGAGATGCCCGAGGATGTGCCCCCGGTCGCGGCGGGCCTTTTCGGCTATCTCGGATACGACATGATCCGGCTGGTCGAGGATCTGCCGAACGTCAATCCCGACCCTCTGGATCTGCCCGACGCGATGCTGATGCGGCCCTCGGTCGTCGCGGTCCTGGACGGAGTGAAGGGCGAGGTGACGCTGTGCGCGCCTGCCTGGCACGATGGCAGCGACAATGCCCGCGCCGCCTATGCCCGCGCCGCCGAACGGGTGATGGATGCCCTGCGCTCGCTGGACCGGCAACCGTCCGAGCCGCGCGCCCTGGGCCACGACACCAAGATCGGCGAGCCGGTGTCGAACTTTGCCAAAGCGGATTATCTGGCGGCGGTCGAGAAGGCCAGGGAATACATCCGCGCGGGCGACATCTTTCAGGTCGTGCCCTCGCAACGCTGGCGGATGGCGTTCCCTCTGCCGCCCTTCGCGCTGTACCGGTCGCTGCGCCGCACCAATCCCTCGCCCTTCATGTTCTTCCTGAACATGGGCGGATTTCAGATCGTGGGCGCCAGTCCCGAAATCCTCGTGCGTCTGCGCGACGGCGAGGTGACGATACGACCCATCGCCGGAACCCGACCGCGCGGGGCGAACGAGGCCGAGGACCGCGCGCTGGAGGCCGAGCTCCTAGGCGATCAGAAAGAGCTGGCCGAACATCTGATGCTGCTGGATCTGGGCCGCAACGATGTCGGTCGTGTCGCCAGAACCGGCACTGTCCGTCCCACCGAGCAATTCACCATCGAGCGCTACAGCCACGTCATGCATATCGTGTCGAATGTCGTGGGAGAATTGCGCGAAGGCGAGGATGGCTTGTCAGCGTTGCTGGCGGGTCTGCCGGCGGGCACGGTTTCGGGGGCGCCCAAGGTCCGCGCGATGCAGATCATCGACGAACTGGAGCCCGAAAAGCGCGGCGTCTATGCCGGTGCGGTCGGCTATTTCGCCGGCAATGGCGAGATGGACATGTGCATCGCCTTGCGGACCGGGGTGGTCAAGGACGGCTCGCTTTACATTCAGGCGGGCGGCGGGGTGGTCTATGACAGCGATCCCGAGGCCGAATTCCAGGAAACCGTGAACAAGAGCCGCGCCCTGCAACGCGCCGCCGAAAGTGCATCGCGGTTCGTGCGCGGCGGAAACGGCTAGCGGGTCGCTTGCGGCGCAACCGCGTGCTGCATGACCGGGCCGGCCCCGGTTGGCGCATGGCTGACCGATCGCTTGCGGCGCAACCGCGATCGCAAAAAAAAAAACGGCCCCGAAGGGCCGCTTCAATCATTACCTAACCGCAGGCCCTAGTTGCTGGCCGGCTTCTCTTCGGTCGTCATGCCGCCATCTGCCGGCGCCATGCCATCGGCCGGGGCCGCTGCACCATCTGCCGGCGCAGCACCATCAGCCGGAGCCGCTGCCGGATCAGCCGGAGCCGCTGCCGGGTCGGCCGGAGCCGCTGCCGGATCGGCCGGGGCCATCGCCGGATCGGCCGGGGCCGTTGCCGGGTCGGTGGCCAGCGTGCCACCAGCCGCCGGCGCGTTGGCACCCGGAGCCGCCTCACGCTCGCGGAACACGTATTCCGGCGCCGCATCGGCCTCTTCCTTGGTCAACTCGCTGGTGATCTCCTGCGCGTCATAGTTGACCTTCAACTGATCCCAGGGCACGGCGATCTGTTTTTCACCGATGCCCAGGAAGCCGCCCACACCGATGATCGCCGCGATCATCGTTCCCTGTTCGGCGTCCACGATCAGATCGTTGATGTCACCGATTGCGGTGCCGTCGGGCGCCGTGACCGAGGTATTGGTGATCCAGTCCAGCCGCAGTTCGTTCGGCGCCTGTTCCTGCGCGACCTTGCCGCTGGCGGCAACATCCGCGGCTGCGGCTGCAGCCTGATTGTCGGCCGCGGCGGGGTCCGCGGCCGGATCGGTCGTCATCGGTGCGGCCGCGCCATCAGCGGGCGCTTGGGTATTGGTATCCTGCGCAAGAACCGGCGCAACGCCGAGGGGCAGGATAAAGGCTGTGGTCAAAAGAAGCTTACGCATGTCTTCCTCCATTGGTTTTACCAGCACGACCGATCAATCCGTGCGACCGGCAGGCGCTTCGAAGGACTAATGTCGGTCGACGTGACCCGGTTCCTGCGTTTTGTAAGAGATGGGCAGGATTCTGCCCGTCCCGGCAGGAAAAGCCATGCGGCCGGCCCCTTCAGGGGAAGGATCTCGCGTCGCACTTCAACCAGATACGCTGGTGTCAAGAGGCCGGCATCGCCATCCCGCGCCCCTGCCATGACGGGTTTTCAGTCCTCGCCCCGGTAGGGCTGGACATATTGCAGCGCCATGTCCCACGGAAAGAAGATCCAGGTGTCCTGGCTGACCTCGGTGATCCAGCTTTGCACCATCGGCTTGCCCTTGGGCTTGGCATAGACGGTGGCGAAATGTGCCTTGGGATACATCTCGCGGATCAGTTCCAGGGTGCGGCCGGAATCGACAAGGTCATCGACGACCAGGATCCCGTCGCCATCGGCCATCAACCCGTCATCGGGGCGTTTCAGAACCTCCAGCTGGCCCTGGCCCGCCTCGGCGCCGATTCCGCGGTAGGATCGAATCGAGATCGTGTCGATGGTCCGGATATCCAGTTCGCGCGCAACGATCATCGCCGGGACCAGTCCGCCGCGTGTGACTGCCACCACGGCGCGCCATTCGGTGCCGTCCAGCCGCCAGGCCAGGGCCCGCGCATCGCGGTGCAACTGATCCCAGCTGACGTGAAAACCCTTTTCGTGCGGCAAGCGGTCCATCATCGCGTCGTCTCCTTCAATGGCGCAGGATCAGGGACAGGCCCAGAAGACCGATGGCCAGACCCGCGCCGCGATCGATCCAGAATTTCGCGGCATAATAGCGCCGCCGCAGCCAAGGCAAAGCCATCATGCTGGCCAGGGCGGAATAGAAGCCAAGTTCCACCGACACCGCTGTCAGATAGACCGCGCCCTTGTCCAGCGCCGACAGCGGCGGGGGAAAGATCGACAGGATCACGGCGGAATAGAACAGCGCCGGCTTGGGATTGGACAGGTTGAGCGCGATACCGGCGGCGAACCCGGTTCCGCGCCGCCCGCCGGCCGGGCCGGGCAAGGGATCGGCCGCATGGCGCCACATCCTCCAGGCGATCCAGATCAGATAGGCACCGCCGGCGATCTTCAGCGCGGTATAGGTCCAGGGCATCAGCCCGAACAGCATCGTTAGACCCAGAAGCGAGAACAGGCACCACAGCGAAGCGCCGAAGGCCAGCCCCCAGCCATAGGGCATCGCGCGGCCCCGACCCAGGGCGAAGGCGCTTTGGCTGACCGCGATCACGCCGGGGCCGGGCGACAGGATCGCCACCGCCAGCGTGGCCGTGAACAGCACAAGCTGATCTGCCGAAACGCTGTTCATCAGCCTTCTTCGTTGCCCAAATACCCCTGACCCGCCGGATCAGTCCTTTTTGACGGTGGCGATATCGGGCGCGTCAACCGCCTTCATGCCGACGACATGATAACCCGCATCGACATGGTGAACCTCGCCGGTGACCCCCTGGCCCAGTCGCGACAGCAGGTAGAGGGCGGAATTCCCGACATCCTCCTGCGTGACATTGCGCCGCAGGGGTGAGTTCAGTTCGTTCCACTTCATGATATAGCGGAAATCGCCGATACCGCTGGCCGCCAGTGTCTTGATCGGCCCGGCGCTGATCGCGTTGACGCGGATTCGGTCCTTGCCCAGATCCTCGGCCAGATAGCGGACCGAGGCTTCCAGCGCCGCCTTGGCGACGCCCATCACGTTGTAATGCGGCATGACCCGTTCGGCGCCGTAATAGGTCAGCGTCAGGATGGAACCGCCATCGGGCATCATCGCGGCCGCGCGCCGCGCGACGGCGGTGAAGGAATAGACCGAGATGTCCATCGTCTTCAGGAAATTGTCCCGCGTCGTGTCGGCATAGCGGCCACGCAGCTGATCCTTGTCGGAAAACCCGATGGCGTGGACCAGAAAATCAAGGCGGTCCCAGCCATCGGCCAACCGGTCGAACAGCGCGTCCACCGACGCCTCGTCGCCCACGTCGCAGGGCAGCACGGTCGTCGAGCCAAGCTGCCCCGCCAGCGGATCGACGCGCTTTTTCAGCGCCTCGCCCTGATAGGAAAAGGCCAGGTCCGCCCCTTCCGCGGCCAGGGCCTTGGCGATGCCCCAGGCGATCGACTTGTCGTTGGCCAGTCCCATGATCAGGCCCCGCTTTCCGGCCATCAGACCGCCCTGATGCTCGCTCGACATGTGGGACCTCTCGCCTTTTCAACTCGTTGTGATAGTGCTTAGGCCAAAGGCTTGGCAGCATCAAGCGTCAGGAAACACGAGGGATCACAAGATGACGGATCGCAGCGGCATCTTTGCGGGCGAGGACCCGTTCGACATCGCGCGGACATGGCTGGACGAGGCGAAGGCGGTCGAGCCCAATGATCCCGACGCCATCGCCCTGGCGACGGTGGATGATGAGGGAATGCCCGATGTGCGCATGGTCCTGCTGAAGCAGATCGAGGGCGCCGGGACCAGGGGCGCGTTCGTCTTCTACACCAATTACGACAGCGCCAAGGGCCGCCAGATTGCGCAGAACGGCAAGGCCGCCTTCGTCATGCACTGGAAATCACTGCGTCGCCAGATTCGCGTTCGCGGCGCCGTCACCCGCGAGGACGGTCCGCAGGCCGACGCCTATTTCGAAAGCCGCGCCCTGCAAAGCCGGCTGGGGGCCTGGGCCTCGCATCAGTCGCAGCCGCTTGACAGCCGTGCCAGCCTGGTTTCGGCCGCGGCGAAGCAGGCGCTGCTGCGCGGCCCCTCGCCGGCGCGCCCGCCCTTCTGGGGCGGCTTCCGCATTCATCCCCGACAGATCGAGTTCTGGGCCGACGGCGCATTCCGTCTGCACGACCGCTTCTGCTGGCGGCTGCAGGCAGATAATCGCTGGTTTGTCACGCGCTTGTCGCCTTGAGGCTTGACGCATGAGGTCTTCGGTATAAGGCTGGGAATGCCTCGCGTTGATTTGACCCGCTTGAAATCGGAGCGCCTTCATGTGACCTGTGCGCGCCCCATATCTGGAGAACCGACAAGGTTGCCGGTTTGACGTTCTGAAACAAGCGCATTGCGCGGAATGAAATGACGATGAGTGATGAAAACGGTGCTGTTTTGCAAAAAGGCCTGGTCAAGTGGTTTGATCCGGGCAAGGGATACGGCTTCATCCTGAACGAACAGGGGGGCGCCGACATTCTGCTGCACGCCAACGTGCTGCGGAACTTCGGGCGGTCTTCCGTCGCCGATCAATCGCTGGTCACCTTCTATGTCCAGCCGACGGCGCGTGGCCTGCAGGCCTCCGAGATCGTCTCGATCGAACCGCCGGAATCCGACGGAACGGCGCCGATCGCCGATCTGGACAACGGCATCATCGAACATCTCGACCAGTTGCCGCTGCATCCGGCGCGGGTGAAATGGTTCGACAAGTCCAAGGGTTTCGGTTTCGCCAATATCTTCGGCCATCCCGAAGATGTCTTCCTGCATGTCGAGGTGCTGCGCCATTCGGGTTTTGCCGACCTCGCCATCGGCGAAGCGATCGCACTGCGCGTCGTGGAAGGGCCGCGGGGCCTGATGGCCGCGCAGATCGCAAGCTGGGATCAGGGCATGACGACACAAGGGGGTGGCAGTGCCGAGATCCCGGGCCCTTTTGTCGATGACTCAGACGAGGCGCTGCTCGCCCATGTCGCGGAATAGACCGGTCGCGACCGCGCTTCTCCTGCTGACGATGATGAGCGCCGTGACCGCGCAGCCTGCGGTGGCTGCGCTGGAACCTGCGGCCTGCGCGCAGGACGTGGCTCTGTTCATGACCCCGGACGGAGCGCGCGCGGTCCGTGTCGAGATCGCCGACGATCCGCAGGAACGCGCCCGGGGCCTGATGTTCCGGGAATCGCTGCCAGCGGATACGGGGATGCTGTTTCTTTACGAAACGCCACGCGAATCCAGCTTCTGGATGAAGAACACCTATCTGCCGCTGGACATCGTCTTCATGGATGCGCGCGGCGTGATCCGCTACATTCACCGCAATGCCCGGCCGCTGGACGAGACCCCGATACCCGGCGCCCTGGCGGGCGATCCCGATCCGCTGCGGCTGGCGATTCTGGAAGTCGCGGCAGGAGAGGCCGACCGTCTGGGACTGGCTACGGGTCAGCCGATGGCCTATCCGGCGCTGGACCAGGGTCAGGCGGCCTGGCCCTGTCGTTAGGCCTTTCCCCGGCCGGCGCGATCCGCTAGAAGCCGCCTCGTCGGGGCGTAGCGCAGCCTGGTAGCGCGACGGTTTTGGGTACCGTAGGTCGGAGGTTCGAATCCTCTCGCCCCGACCACCATTCGCATTCCGACGCAGAGGGCATCAGTCCCCTTCGCCCCACGATAGGACCTGCCGGTATTGCTGCGCAATGGCTCGGGTCTTGCCCGCTGCCAGAGGTCAAATACCTTGGGCGTGCCGCATCACGACCATCCGGAATGATGGCATGCCCGAACAGAAGGCGCGGCGCGCGCTGTGAAGCGGCTGCGCGCCAGACGAAGGGCCGCAGCAAGTCCGACCCTAGATTGATGAACGGCCCGCGCGGGCAGCCATGCCCCAGATTGCCGCCAGCCCTGCGGAAAGGATCGCGTTCCAGCTGGCCATGGACAGGCCCACAAAGCGCCACACGACCTCGTCGCAGCGCACGACCGGGGCGGTTTTCAGCTTTGCCGTCAGATCTTTCAACGACATCTTCGCGAAGTCGGTCACCCCGCCCGAGCATTGCGACGGCCCCGGCCACCAGCCGATTTCGACCCCGGTGTGATAGATGGCAAGGCCCATAGCAACGGCTACCGCTGCCATCCCCAGCACGGACAGCGGTCGCACCCATCCGGTCAGCCAGATCAGCGCGCCGATCACCACCGCCACGACATGCGGCCAGCGTTGCAGGATGCACAATTCGCAGGGAGCATAGCCGGCGGCCTGAAATCCTAGCGCGGCGATCAGCAGGGCCGCCGAACCCGCGGCGGCCAGAAGGGCAAGTCTTGTTCCGGTCACAGATACCTCAACGCGGCAAAACCGCCGATCAGCGCAGCCATGAACAGGGTGAAAACCAGCCCAAGCCGACGCTCTATGAAGTCGCGGATCGGCGGGCCAAAGCGCCACAACAGCCCCGCGACGATGAAGAACCGGCCCGCGCGACCGATGATCGAGGTCAGGATGAACAACGGCAACGAAAAGCCGACGGCGCCCGAAAAGATCGTGATGACCTTGAACGGAAAGGGCGTCAGCGCCGCGAACAGCACCGCCCAGCCGCCATAATCCGCAAAGCGCGCGGCAAGCTGGGCATAGGCATCCTGCTTGCCATAGGCGGCCAGAACCGCCTGACCCAGGCTGTCCATCAGCGCCGCGCCGATCCAGTAGCCCAGCATCGCGCCCAGCACCGACCCGGCGGTCGCGATCAGCGCGACGGCCATCGCCTTCGAGCGACGCGCCAGAACCATCGGGATCATCAGCACATCCGGCGGAATCGGAAAGACCGAGCTTTCGATGAAACTGACGCCGAAAAGGGCGGTCATGGCATGGCGATGGGCCGAAAGCCCCATGGTCCAGTCGTATAGCCTGCGCAGCATTGCATTCCCCTTCGGATCGAAACGCTGCATCCTCTGCCGGGCGCGTGGCGTCAAGTCACTTCCGCGCCGCTCGCGTGCCCCGCGACCGTCCGCACGGCGCGAAAGCCGGGAACCGGGCGGGGTAAGCGGCGTTCGGCACAAGGGACCGCAGATCCTCGGAGGAACCCGTCGGATGAAATGGCAAGGCAGGCGCGGCAGCAGCAATATCGAGGATCGGCGCAGCATGGGCGCGACCGGGGCCGGCGGCATCGGCGTCGTGGGAACGCTGGTCGTGCTGGCCGTGGGATATTTCTTCGGCGTCGATATCACCCCTGTGATCCGCCAGATAGACCAGAGCCAGAACCAAACCCAGCAGGGGCGCCAAGGCAGCGTGCCGCTGACGCAAGAGGATCAACGCTGGGGCGATTTCGTTTCGGTCGTGCTGGCCGATACCGAAGAGGTCTGGGCCGGCATTCTTCCCGAACAGGCCGGCATGGATTACCGCAACCCGACCCTCGTGCTTTACGGGGGCGTGGTGCAATCGGCCTGCGGCGGCGCCTCGGCGGCAATGGGGCCGTTTTATTGCCCGAACGACCAGAAGGTTTATCTGGACACCGATTTCTTCAATCTGATGGCGCAGAAGATGGGCGCGGGCGGCGATTTCGCCTATGCCTATGTGATCGCCCACGAGGTCGGCCACCACGTGCAGAATCTTGTGGGCACGCTGTCGCGGGTCAACGCCAGCCGCCAGCGCATCAGCGAACGGGATTCAAACGCGCTGTCGGTCCTGACCGAGCTTCAGGCCGATTGCTATGCCGGGATCTGGGCGCGGCAGGCGCGGGATCGATTCGGATCGCTGGAACAGGGCGATCTGGAAGAAGCGGCCAATGCCGCCCGCGCGGTTGGCGACGACGTGATCCAGTCCGGCGCCGGACGGACGCCGGTGCCCGACAGCTTTACCCATGGCAGCGCCAGGCAACGCCAGACATGGCTGATGCGTGGTTTCGAATCAGGCGACATGGCGCAATGCCAGACATTCAGCGAGGCCGGACCCTGAGGCCCGCCACGCAGCCGGAAAGGAGGATGACATGTTGATAACGATCGGATTGCTGGGACTGGCCGGGCTTGCGGCCGCCCACGCTGCGCAGCCGCGCCCGCGCCGTGTGCGGGCGGATGCGCCCCGCCATTGATCTCACTACCGGGGCAGTCGCAGGCCGCGACCGTTCTGCATCTGCGCCCAGTCGGGCCACAGGTCCAGCCATTCCAACGCCAGGATGATCAGTCCGGCCGCCACGATCGCGAGAACCAGCTTGACCATCCGGGCGCTTGGCGGGTGCCGCGCCCATCGCGATGCGCGAAGAAACCAGATCAGGTTGTTCATTCCCGGCCTCGCCTGCTAGATGCGCAGAGCCGACCAGACAACGCGCCCAAAGACAAGAGCCCCGCCTTGCCGCAACACCAGGACAACCGCGACCTTCCCTACAGCGCCCGCCAGATGTTCGACCTCGTCGCCGATGTCGAACGCTATCCGGAATTTTTGCCCTGGAACAGCGCCGCCCGCGTACGGTCGCGCCAGACCCGACCGGACGGCGCCGAGGAGATCGCGGCCGATCTTGTCATCAGTTTCAAGGTCTTTCGCGAACGTTTCGGCAGCCGCGTCGTGTTGTGGCCCGCCGATCCCCGGACCGGCGCCCTGAAGATCGACACCGAATATCTGGACGGCCCGTTCAGATACATGCGCAGCGGCTGGACTTTCCACGACCGTCCTGAAGGCGGCTGCCGGGTGGAATTCTTTGTCGATTTCGAATTTCGCAACGCCATACTGCAACGCCTGATCGGCGTCGTCTTCCACGAGGCGATGGCGCGCATCGTCCGCGCCTTCGAGGATCGCGCCCGCAACCTGTACGGAGCCCCGTCATGACCGATATGCCACCCCCGCCCGCAGCCGAAGCCGCGACCGGCCCCGGCGATCCGTTGCTGCCCGCGAAACTGATCTATGGGCTTTACGCCATCGGCTATGCGGTAGCGATCACGACACTGGTCGGGGTGGTTTATGCCTATATCGCCAGGGGCCGGCACCCGGTTCTGGACACGCATCTGACCTTCCAGATCCGGACGTTCTGGATCAGCCTGCTGATCGCGGTCCTGGCCGTCGTCACGATGGTCGTGGGCCTCGGCTTCCTGATCTGGGCCTTTCTTGCGGTCTGGGGCGTGATTCGCGTCCTGTCGGGCTTTCTGCTGGCCAATGATGGCAAGCCGGTCACCGGCACGAAATACTGGGGCATGATGGCGTTCTGAGAACGCGCGACCCGGCATCCCCGGCTGGCCGGTCCGGCATCCGGGGCAAAGCGCCCCGGCCGGTCAGCTCAGCGCCGCTTTCAGCGCCTCGGCGCGGTCGGTCCGTTCCCAGGAAAACGCCGTCGCCCCGGCCAGCGCATGGGGATCGCGGCCGAAATGGCCATAGGTCGCGGTCGGCCGATAGATTGGATGCAGCAGGTCCAGGTCGCGGATGATGGCGAAGGGGCGCAGGTCGAAGACCTCGCGCAGGGCGGCCACGATCCGCTCGTGCGGCACCGTCTCGGTTCCGAAGGTGTTCAGGCTGATCGAAGTGGGCCGCGCTTCGCCGATCGCATAGCTGACCTGAATTTCGCACCGGCTGGCCAAGCCGGCTGCGACGATGTTCTTGGCCACCCAGCGTCCCGCATAGGCGGCCGAGCGATCCACCTTGCTGGGATCCTTGCCCGAGAACGCGCCGCCGCCATGCCGGGCCATGCCGCCATAGCTGTCCACGATGATCTTGCGCCCGGTCAGCCCGCAATCGCCGACCGGCCCGCCGATGACGAATTTACCGGTCGGATTGATGAAATACTTGGTTTCGGGCGACAGCCATTCGGCGGGCAGGACCGGCTTGATGATTTCCTCGATCACTGCCTCGCGCAGATCGGCCAGGGTGATTTCGGGATTGTGCTGGGTGGACAGGACCACCGCGTCGATGGCCTCGGGCCGGCCGTCCGCACCATAGCGCAGCGTCAGCTGCGACTTGGCGTCCGGGCGCAACCAGTCCAGCGTGCCGTCGCGCCGGACCTTCGACTGACGTTCCACCAGCCGATGGGCATAGGTGATCGGCGCAGGCATCAGCACGTCGGTCTCGTCGCTGGCATAGCCGAACATCAGTCCCTGATCGCCCGCGCCCTGTTCCTCGAGGCTCTGGCGATCGACGCCCTGATTGATCTCGGGCGATTGCTTGCCGATGATGTTGATGACCGAACAGGTGGCGCCGTCAAAGCCGACATCGCTGCTGGTATAGCCGATATCGTTGATGACGCCGCGCACAATGGATTCCAGATCGACCCAGGCGCTGGTCGTGATCTCGCCCGAGATGATGGCGACCCCGGTCTTGACCATGGTTTCGCAGGCAACGCGGGCGCGCGGGTCCTCGGCCAGGATGGCGTCCAGGATCGCGTCGCTGATCTGGTCGGCGATCTTGTCGGGATGACCCTCGGACACGGATTCCGAGGTGAACAGCGAATATTCGGTCATGAGGTCAGTACCGGTAATGATCTGATTTGAAGGGCCCCTCGGGCGTCACGCCGATGTAATCGGCCTGTTCCTTCGACAGGGTGGACAATTTGACGCCGATCTTGTCCAGATGCAGCCGCGCGACCTTTTCGTCCAGCGCCTTGGGCAGGATATACACGCCCGGCTGGTAATCCGCGCCCCTGGTCCACAGCTCGATCTGGGCCAGAACCTGATTGGTGAAGCTGGCCGACATGACGAAGCTGGGATGGCCGGTGGCGTTGCCCAGATTCAGCAGACGGCCCTGGCTCAGCAGGATGATGCGGTTGCCCGAAGGCATCTCGATCATGTCCACCTGATCCTTGACGTTGGTCCATTTGTGGTTCCGCAGAGCCGCGACCTGAATCTCGTTGTCGAAATGGCCGATATTGCCGACGATGGCCATGTCCTTCATCGCGCGCATGTGTTCCAGCCGGATCACGTCGCGGTTGCCCGTCGTGGTGATGAAGATGTCGGCGCTGTCGGCCACGTCTTCCAGCCTCACCACCTCGAACCCGTCCATGGCGGCCTGAAGCGCGCAGATCGGATCGACTTCGGTGACCTTGACCCGCGCACCGGCTCCGCGCAGGCTGGCCGCGCTGCCCTTGCCGACATCGCCATATCCGCAGACCACGGCGACCTTTCCGGCCATCATGACATCGGTCGCACGGCGGATGCCATCGACCAGGGATTCCTTGCACCCGTACTTGTTGTCGAATTTCGACTTGGTCACACTGTCGTTCACGTTGATCGCGGCGAAGGGCAGCAGCCCCTTGCGATGCAGGTCGTAGAGACGGTGAACGCCGGTGGTGGTTTCCTCGCTGACGCCCCGGATCGCGTCGCGCTGACGGGCGAACCATCCCGGCGTTTCGGCCATGCGCTTGCGGATCTGGGAAAACAGCGCCTCTTCCTCTTCGCTGGCGGGGGTGTCGATCAGTTCCGTCTCGCCCGCCTCGACCCGCGCGCCCAGCAGGACATACATCGTCGCATCCCCGCCATCGTCGAGGATCATGTTGGCCGTGCCGCCGTCCTTTTCATTGCCCCCGAAGCGGAAGATCCGGTCGGTATAGGACCAGTATTCGGCCAGCGTCTCGCCCTTGATGGCAAAGACAGGCACGCCGGTGGCGGCGATGGCGGCGGCGGCGTGATCCTGGGTCGAAAAGATGTTGCACGATGCCCAGCGGACCTCGGCCCCAAGCGCCACCAGCGTCTCGATCAGCACGGCGGTCTGCACGGTCATGTGCAGGCTGCCGGCGATCCGCGCCCCGGCCAATGGCCTGGCCTCGCCATATTCGGCGCGCAGCGCCATCAGCCCGGGCATCTCGGTTTCTGCGATGTCCAGTTCCTTGCGGCCGAAATCGGCCAGCGCGATATCCTTGATGATATGATCGGTCACGGGGTTCTTGCTTTCACAGATCGCGGGTTGCCGAGGGCATAGCGCAAGCAGCCTGCAGGGGAAAGAGGCCGCGCCCTTCTGTGGAGGACCGATCCCCTGGGCCTTCACGCGGGCCGGCCTGCGGCAAAAAGGCTGCGACGGAACCCCAGATCCGCCGCAGCCCGGAAAGCGGCAGTGCGCTGCTCGCTTCCCGTCGGGTTCAAGCCTTTATTATGCCCGAAAAGCGAGAAGAAACATCCAAGCGCAATCGGATTGCCGTGACCCGGCGGACGTCACTGTGATCACGCGGGAATGTTCTGATTCCCGGAGCCGCGGGCGGGTACGCTGCCGCGCGCGGCACGATGAACAAAGTCACGCAGC
Source organism: Paracoccus sp. L-17 (assembly GCF_056857655.1). Taxonomy (NCBI): domain Bacteria; kingdom Pseudomonadati; phylum Pseudomonadota; class Alphaproteobacteria; order Rhodobacterales; family Paracoccaceae; genus Paracoccus; species Paracoccus sp. L-17. The sequence goes on along the minus strand of NZ_JBSXNM010000035.1, from coordinate 1,612 downwards.
GCCAGTTTGGCGATCCGGGCCGCCGAGAAACAGGGCACGTCCGGCAGCGTGTCGTGCAGCCGCCCCTCGACGATCATCCTGCCAAGCCCTATGACGAAGGCGTGCGAGGACAGGGCCATCAGCGGAATGTTCTCGTCCGGTTTCAGGCGGCCGGCATCGCGCGCACGTTCGAGGGTCCTGATCATCAGATCCACCATCGAATCGATATAGCGGCTGAGCTGCGGCGTCGCCTTGGCATTGAGAACACGTTCATCCTGCAGCAGGCGGAATTGCGAAGGGTTGGCGCTGGCCCAGTCGATATAGGTCTCGCCAAGCGCGATGAACTGGGCGACGGAATCGTCCGGGTCGACCTGAACGACCGCCTTCACCGACGAATCGATCAGCCATACCAGCGCCTGTTCGGCGGCGGCCACCAGCACGGAACGGTCGTCGGGAAAGATGCGATGCAGGTCCTTCGCCGGCACGCCGACCAGTTCGGCGATCTCGGCCATGGTCGGACGTCGCGACTGGCTTTCCTCCAGCAGATCAAGGGCCGCCCTGATCGAGCGACCGTGAAGACTGGTCCCGTCGGCGATGATCTGATGCTTGCTCATGTCCGCCTCGGCGCGTTCGCGTGATTCAGGGCGCAGGTCGCGGCCCGCACGGAAGACCGCAGCGCAATCGCCCCGAACCGAAAGCCGTGTTGCAGGGAAAACACACAATTCCGGTATGGGCAGGCTAACACGGAAAGGCGGTTCCGCAAACCTTCTAAATAGACAGTTTTACCTAGGGTCAGGACCCGTTAAACCTCTTGCGTGTTCAGCTTGCTTCTGAATCTCTGTCGGCATCATGGAGGTGCCGCATGAGCGATCTGTTTTGGCTGACTGAGGCGCAGATGGAGCGCCTCAGGCCGTTCTTTCCACTGTCCCACGGCAAGCCGAGAGTTGACGACCGTCGGGTGCTGAGCGGGATTATCTTCATCAATCGCAATGGTTTGCGCTGGAGGGATGCGCCCGCAGCCTATGGTCCGCCGAAGACGCTCTACAATCGTTGGGTCCGTTGGAGCCGGTTGGGTGTGTTCGCCTGCATCCTGACCGAATTGGCCGCAGCGGGGCGGGAGCGGGACACGCTGATGATCGATGCCACTCACCTCAAGGCGCACCGGACGGCCGCCAGCCTGCGGGGCAAAAAGGGGGGCACAGTCGCTTCATTGGGCGCAGCAAGGGCGGGCTGAACTCCAAGTTGCACACCGTGGCCGACGGAAAGGGGCGTCCGATCGGGATGTTCCTGAGCGCCGGCCAGACCAGCGACTACATCGGGGCGCGGGCATTGCTGGCGTCGCTGCCGACGGCAAAAACCCTCCTGGCGGATCGCGGCTACGACGCCGAGTGGTTCCGCAACGCCTTGATCGAACGGGACATCCAGCCCTGCATCCCGTCCCGCAAATGCCGTAAAGCGCCGATCCCGCATGACGCCGTCCTCTACCGCGAACGTCACCGGATCGAGAACGCCTTCGCCCGCCTCAAGGACTGGCGCAGGATTGCCACCCGCTACGACAGATGCGCCGATCTGTTCCTCTCAGCCTGCGCCCTCGCAGCCGTCGTCATGTTCTGGCTATGAGTCCTGACCCTAG
>NZ_JBSXNM010000034.1:0-24927 GCF_056857655.1 Paracoccus sp. L-17 | reverse complement strand
GCCGTCGATCTGGTCATAGGCGCGGAAATCGCCGAAATATTTCGTGATCGCCGCCGTCAAGGTCGTCTTGCCGTGGTCAACATGGCCGATCGTCCCGATATTGACGTGCGGTTTCGTCCGTTCAAACTTTGCCTTTGCCATGGGCGTGGTTCCTCGATTCTTTCGTTGTTGCGTGACGGGCGGAAGTCACCTTCCGCCCTGCCCTGATCAGGCGTATTTCTTCTGGATCTCGTCCGAGATGTTCTGCGGCACGCCTTCGTAATGGTCGAACTGCATCGTGAACACCGCGCGGCCCGAAGACATCGAGCGCAGGTTGTTGATATAGCCGAACATGTTGGCCAGCGGCACGAACGCGTCGATGACGTTCGCGTTGCCGCGGCTGTCCTGCCCCCGGACCATGCCGCGACGGCTGGTCAGATCGCCGATGATCGAGCCGGTATATTCCTCGGGCGTCACCACCTCGACCTTCATGATCGGCTCCAGCAGCTTGGCGCCGGCCTTGCGCAGACCCTCGCGCATCGCGGCACGCGCGGCGATCTCGAAGGCCAGAACCGACGAGTCGACATCGTGGAAGGCGCCGTCGATCAGCGCGACCTTGAAATCGATGACCGGGAAACCGGCCAGCGGACCCGAATCCATCACCGACTTGATGCCCTTTTCGACGCCGGGGACGTATTCCTTGGGAACCGCGCCGCCCACGATCTTGCTTTCGAACGAATAGCCCTCGCCCGGTTCGGTGGGCGTGATGACCAGCTTGACGCGCGCGAACTGACCGGTGCCGCCGGTCTGCTTCTTGTGGGTATAGTCGATCTCGGCCTGAGACGAGATGGTCTCGCGATAGGCCACCTGCGGGGCGCCGATATTCGCCTCGACCTTGAATTCGCGTTTCATCCGGTCGACGAGAATGTCGAGGTGAAGCTCGCCCATCCCCTTCATGATCGTCTGACCCGATTCCAGATCGGTCTCGACCCGGAACGAGGGATCCTCGGCGGCCAGACGTTGCAGCGCCAGACCCATCTTTTCCTGGTCGGCCTTCGACTTCGGCTCGACCGCGATCTCGATCACCGGATCCGGGAAGGTCATGGTCTCCAGCACGACCTGCTTGGACGCATCGCACAGCGTGTCGCCGGTCGTCGTCTCCTTCAGGCCCGCCAGCGCGATGATGTCGCCGGCGAAGGCCTCGTCGATCTCTTCGCGGCTGATCGAGTGCATCATCATCATCCGGCCGATGCGCTCGCGCTTGCCCTTGGTCGAGTTGACGATCGAATCGCCCTTCTTCAGCACCCCGGAATAGATCCGGGTGAAGGTCAGCGAGCCCACGAAGGGGTCGTTCATGATCTTGAACGCCAGCGCCGAGAAAGGCGCCGAATCGTCGGCCGGACGTTCGATGTTGCGGGTCTCGGTCTCGTCATCGGGGCTGAAGCCCTTCAGCACCGGCACGTCGATCGGCGCCGGCAGGAAGTCGATGACCGAGTTCAGCAGCGGCTGCACACCCTTGTTCTTGAACGCGGAACCGGCCGTCACCGGGAAGAACGACAGCGACAGTGTGCCCTTGCGGATCAGCCTGCGCAGCGTCGCCTCGTCGGGCTCGTTGCCGTCAAGATAGGCTTCCATCGCATCATCGTCCTGCTCGACGGCAAGCTCGATCATGTTGTTGCGCCATTCCTCGGCCTGATCCTTCAGCTCGTCGCGGATCGGCTGACGAACCCAGCTTGCGCCAAGGTCTTCGCCCTTCCAGACCCATTCTTCCATCTTGATCAGATCGACGATGCCTTCCAGCTTGTCCTCGGCGCCGATCGGCAGGGCGATCGGACACGGGATGCCACCGGTGCGGTCCTTGATCATCTTCACGCAGTTGAAGAAATCGGCGCCGATCTTGTCCATCTTGTTGACGAACACGATGCGCGGAACCTTGTAGCGGTCGGCCTGGCGCCAGACGGTTTCGGTCTGCGGCTCGACCCCGGCATTGGCGTCCAGCAGACAGATTGCACCGTCCAGAACCGCCAGCGAACGCTCGACCTCGATGGTAAAGTCGACGTGGCCCGGCGTGTCGATGATGTTGAAGCGATACTTCGTGTCCGAAGTGCCGTCGGCAGTCGGGTCTTCCTGGCGCTGCCAGAACGTGGTGGTCGCGGCAGACGTGATGGTGATGCCGCGTTCCTGTTCCTGTTCCATCCAGTCCATGGTCGCGGCGCCATCATGCACCTCGCCCAGCTTGTGCGACTTGCCGGTGTAGAAAAGGATACGCTCGGTCGTCGTCGTCTTGCCGGCATCGATGTGCGCCATGATGCCGAAGTTACGGTAACGCTGCAGCGGATAATCGCGTGCCATGGATGGGGTCCTTTCGCTTTACCAGCGGTAGTGGCTGAACGCCTTGTTCGCGTCGGCCATCTTGTGGGTGTCTTCGCGCTTCTTGACGGCGGTGCCGCGGCCGTTGACGGCATCGGCCAGCTCGCCTGCAAGGCGCTCTTCCATCGTGTGCTCGTTGCGCTTGGCGGCGGCGGTGATCAGCCAGCGGATCGCCAGCGCCTCGCGACGGATCGGACGAACCTCGACGGGCACCTGATAGGTGGCACCACCGACGCGGCGCGAACGCACCTCGACCGAGGGCTTCACATTGTCGAGGGCCTCGTGAAAGACTTCGATCGGCTCGCGCTTCAGACGGTTCTCGACGCGCTCCAGCGCGTTGTAGACGATCCGCTCGGCAACCGATTTCTTGCCGTCAACCATCAGGTTGTTCATGAATTTGGTCAGCACGCGATCGCCATATTTGGCATCGGGCAGGATTTCGCGCTTTTCAGCGGCGTGACGACGGGACATTCCGGAATCTCCTTACTTCGGACGCTTGGCGCCGTATTTCGAACGACGCTGACGGCGATCCTTGACGCCCTGGGTATCCAGCACACCGCGCAGGATGTGATAGCGGACACCCGGAAGGTCCTTCACGCGGCCGCCGCGGATCAGCACGACGCTGTGTTCCTGCAGGTTGTGCTTTTCGCCCGGAATGTAGGAAATGACCTCGAAGCCATTCGTCAGGCGCACCTTGGCGACCTTGCGCATGGCCGAGTTCGGCTTTTTCGGCGTCGTCGTATAGACGCGCGTGCAGACGCCACGCTTCTGCGGGCATCCTTGCAGGTGCTGCGACTTGCTGCGCTGCACCTTGGGCTGCCGCGGCTTGCGGATCAGCTGTTGAATCGTCGGCATTCGGTTCCCCGTCTTGCTTCTCGTCAATACTCGCAGCCGGTCGGCTGCGCCACTTCTCGACGGCGATCTGCGCGAATCGCAAAACGCCAAAACCATCCGGCCCCATGGCGGGGTGGACGGGTCAAATTCCAGAGGATCGGGGCGTTCGGACCCGGATCGTGACCACACAGGTTCTGGTGCCCGATGCGGTTGCCCGCCGGGTGACGGGGCGTATAGGGGGAATCGGAGAGGCTGTCAACACGACCGCCCCGGCCGCAAAGGATCAATTCGCGGCAGCGCCGCGGCCTGCCGTTCCAGCGACGTGCGGCGCAGTCGGAATCTTTGGCGCAGTTGCCGGTCCAGCGCCTGATCGTCATCCATGGTCCAGGGCAGGCCCGGCCCCATGGCCCCGGAATCGCTGTCGCCATGGATCGAGCGCAAGAACATCAGCGGTCTGGTCACAGCGACACCGGGCATCCATTGCGGCAGCCTGGAATGGTCGTAATGCAGTGCCGTCTCGGCGGCCTCGGGGCCGAGAAAGATGGTCAGGGCCACGCCCATGTTGTGACAGATGCGCGGCGTGACCTTCAGCCTGCCCTCGGCGAATTCGATCATCAGCCCGCGCGAATAATCCAGCGACAGCTTGCGATCCACCTTCCACAATGCCTTGATGCGGCGAAAATCGCGCCGCGCCGCGGCGATGTAATCGACCGCCACCGCATCGTCGTCATCATGGCGGAAATGGCCGATCACCTCGGCCCGCGGATCGACATGGGGCATGATCGCCGCCCGGCAAGCGGCCAGGTGCCATTGCATCGGCGGAATCAGTTCCAGCCGAAGCTGCGGAACCTCGAGGCAAAGATCGCGCAGCAGCGACAGCCACGGCTCTGGCAGATCGGGTCCGGTCATCACCACCAAGGTGAAATCGGGATCGGTCTGCGCGCGCCAGGCCGGCAGCGCGACCTCGCTGAACCAGAACCAGCGCCGCGCCAGCCTGTCGGGATCATAGAGATGGGCGCGGCGTTCCTGATAGCTGTCATGTTCGACCTGATAGCCACGCAGTCCCACATAGGAAAAGCGGCAAAGCCCCAGCATTTGAACCCGCATCGCGACTACCGCCTTCCCAGCTGCGCCTCGCGCCAGATCGTGTAGACGCCCGCACCCACCACCAGCGCCGATCCGGTCCAGGTCCACAGATCGGGCCATTCCCCGAAGATCACCAGCCCGGCAACGATCGCGACCAGAAGCGAGACATAGCGGAACGGCGCGATATAGGAAATCTCGCCCATCCGCATCGCCGAGACGGCACTGACATAGCCGATGGTCAGGAAACCGCCGCCCATCAGCAGCAGCCCGATCTGTGACGGCCCGGGCATCACCCATCCCTGAAACAGGCTGGCCACCAGCCCAAAGGCGCTGACAGCCACGGCGGCGTAGAAGGCGATGGTTTCGGAACTGACCGCCCGGCTGAAACCGCGCGTGGCCAGATCACGCAGCGCGATCAGGATCATGGCGCCCAGAGCGACCAGAGACCAGATTCCAAAGGCTCCGCTGCCCGGGCGCAGGATGATCATCACCCCCAGCAGCCCGATCACCACCGCCCCCGTCCGTCGCCATCCCAGGCTTTCGCCAAAGATCAGCGCCGCGCCCAGCATGATGACCAGAGGCAGCGATTGCATCACCGCCGACAGATCGCCGATGGCCATGCGCTGCAAGGCGTTCAGAAACAGCAGGGTCGAGCCCAGTTCGCCCAGGACACGCAGCGCCATCGGGATGCGCTCGGGCCGGGGCAGCCTCAGCCTCAGGCCGCCACTGCGATACGCCAGCAGCGCGATGGCCGCCATGACCGCCAGCCCGCGCAGGAAGATCGCCTGATACAGGGGCATCTCCTGGGTCACGAATTTCATCACCGCGTCGTTCAGGCCGAACCCGACCATCGACAATGACATCAGGGCGGCGCCGCGCAGATTGTCGCCCGGCTGATGCGGCTGTGTCGCGATCGAGGCCGGACTGACCCGGCGAAATGGTGAAATCAGCGGTGCACGCATCGCGGCTGCCCTCTTGTCCTGGGGAAGCGTTAGGGTTCCGAAGGGTCAGGCACAAGGGGGCGTGTTCTTGCCCCCCGGCAGCAAGCATCGCAGGACGCGGGGTATCGCTGCCCCCCGGACCGGCACCGCACATGGCACGGGCCAGCACGGGACTTGCGGGCGGGCCGCAAGGATCCCTCGGGTGGTCCGTTCCTCGAAGACCTGCGCCCTTTCGATATTCGCAGCAACAGTGTCAAGACGCCTGTCCCGGCTGTGCGGGGCATTGTCCCTCAAGGCCTTGCAGAACTCGTTTCCGCGCTGCCGCCGATCCTTGAGCGAACCAGAAAAAAGGCCCGGCGCAGCCGCCGGGCCTTCTTTCTCATGTCTTCATGCGGTGACGATCACTCGTCGCCGCCGGCCTCGGGCATATCCGCCATGACCGGTTGCGCTTCGGGCGCGGCCAGCGCGGCGGCGGCCTCGGCCTCGGCCTTGCGGGCCTCGATCACCTCGGCATCCCGATCGGCGGCGATCTTGCGCACGCGGGTCGTGGCCCCGCCGGTGCCCGCCGGGATCAGACGGCCGACGATGACGTTCTCCTTCAGCCCGACCAGCTTGTCGCGCTTGCCCTGAACGGCGGCCTCGGTCAGCACGCGCGTCGTTTCCTGGAACGAGGCGGCCGAGATGAAGCTGCGGGTCTGAAGCGATGCCTTGGTGATGCCCAGCAGCACCGGCTCGCCCGAGGCCGGACGGCCCCCCTTGGCTTCGATCTTGGCGTTCTCCTGCTCGAACTCGTCGCGCTCGACATGCTCGCCCTTCAGCAGCGTCGTGTCGCCGCTATCGATGATCTCGATCTTCTGCAGCATCTGGCGAACGATCACCTCGATATGCTTGTCGTTGATCTTCACACCTTGCAGGCGATAGACGTCCTGCACCTCGTCGATCAGGTAGTCGGCCAGCGCCTCGATCCCCATGATCCGCAGGATATCGTGCGGCGCGGGGTTCCCGTCCATGATGTAGTCACCCTTCTGCACGAAGTCGCCTTCCTGCACCGGGATGTGCTTGCCCTTGGGCACCATGTATTCGACGGGCGCCTGATCCTCGTTCGAGGGCTCGATGGAGATGCGTCGCTTGTTCTTGTAGTCCTTGCCGAACCGCACATGACCGTCGATTTCCGCGATGATCGCGTGATCCTTGGGCCGACGAGCCTCGAACAATTCCGCGACGCGGGGAAGACCCCCGGTGATGTCCTTGGTTCTGGCACCTTCGCGCGGGATCCGGGCGACGACATCACCCGGACGGATTTCCTGCCCGTCCTCGACCGACAGGATCGCATCCACCGACATCGGATAGGTGACGGGGTTGCCCTGTTCGTTGCGCACGGGCTCTCCGCCCTCGCCGACGATCAGGATTTCCGGCTTCAGATCGTTGCCTTTCGGCGCACTGCGCCAATCGGTCACGATCTTCTGCGTCATCCCGGTCGCATCGTCCGTCTCGTCACGCACCGAAAGGCCGGTCGTCAGATCGACGAACTTCGCGACACCGCCCTTTTCGGCGATGATCGGCAGGGTGTAGGGATCCCATTCGTACAGCTTGGCGCCACGGATCACCCGGTCGCCTTCCTTCACGAACAGCTTGGAGCCATAGAACAGCTTGTGGCTGGCCCGTTCCTGCCCCTGATCGTCCATGATCAGCAGTTGCATGTTGCGCGACATCACCACCATTTCGCCACTGGCGTTGGTCAGCGTGCTTTCGTTGCGGAACTGCACGCTGCCCTCGTGCGAGGCCGCCTGGAAGGATTGCTGGCCACCCTGCGCGATACCGCCGATGTGGAAGGTCCGCATCGTCAGCTGGGTGCCCGGCTCGCCGATCGACTGGGCTGCGATGATGCCCACCGCCTCGCCGATATTGACCAGCGTGCCGCGCGCCAGATCCCGACCATAGCACAGCGCGCAGACCCCGTCCTCGGATTCGCAGGTCAGCGCGGACCGGATGCGGACCGATTGCACGCCCGCCTGCTCGATGGCGTCGGCCTTGCGTTCGTCGATCAGCTCGCCACCGCGGATGATGATCTCGTCGCCGCCCGGAACCAGAACATCCTCGGCCGCGGTGCGCCCCAGAATGCGTTCGGACAGCGGCGCGATGACCTCGCCGTCATTGACGGCGGCCGAGGCGGTGATGGCCTGTTCGGTGCCGCAATCATGATCGCGGATGATGCAATCCTGCGCCACGTCGACGAGACGACGGGTCAGATAGCCCGAGTTCGCCGTCTTCAACGCCGTGTCCGACAGACCCTTGCGGGCGCCGTGGGTCGAGTTGAAGTATTCAAGAACGGTCAGACCTTCCTTGAAGTTGCTGATGATCGGCGTCTCGATGATCTCGCCGTTCGGCTTGGCCATCAGGCCGCGCATCCCGCCAAGCTGCTTCATCTGGTTGGTCGAGCCACGCGCACCGGAATGGGCCATCATGTAGACCGAATTCGGCTCCATCTCGGCGCCGTTCTCGTCCTTCTTGGTGGCCGAGATGGTGGACATCATGGCCTCGGTGACGCGGTCGTTGCATTTGGACCAGGCATCGACGACCTTGTTGTATTTCTCGCCCTGGGTGATCAGACCGTCCAGATATTGCTGTTCGAATTCTTTCACCTGATCCTGGACCTCGCCCACGATGTCCCACTTGTTGTCGGGAACCACCATGTCGTTCTTGCCGAAGCTGATGCCCGCGCGGAATGCCTCGCGGAAACCCAGGCCCATGATCTGGTCGCAGAAGATGACCGATTCCTTCTGGCCGCAATAGCGGTAGACGGTGTCGATCACGAATTGCACGTCCTTCTTGCGCAGCAGGCGGTTGACCAGTTCGAACGGCGCCTTGGCATTCAGCGGCAGCAACGCGCCCAGCCGGACCCGGCCCGGCGTGGTCTCGTAGCGGCGGATGACCTCGTTGCCATTCTCGTCGATCTGCTTGATCCGGGCGGTAATGCCCGCGTGCAGATGCACCTCGCCGGCGGCAAGGGCGTGCTCGACCTCATCGACGCTGGCGAAGGACATGCCCTCGCCCTTCATCCCCTCGCGCTGCATCGAGACGTAATAGAGGCCCAGAACCATGTCCTGGGACGGCACGATGATCGGCGCGCCGTTGGCGGGCGACAGCACGTTGTTCGTCGACATCATCAGGACGCGCGCTTCCAGCTGCGCCTCGAGGCTCAGCGGGACGTGCACGGCCATCTGGTCGCCGTCGAAATCGGCGTTGAAGGCGGAACAGACCAGCGGGTGAAGCTGGATCGCCTTGCCTTCGATCAGGATCGGCTCGAAGGCCTGAATACCCAGACGGTGCAGCGTCGGCGCACGGTTCAACAGAACCGGATGTTCGCGGATCACCTCGTCCAGGATGTCCCAGACCTCGGGGCGTTCCTTTTCGACCAGCTTCTTGGCCTGCTTGACGGTGCTGGACAGGCCCTTGGCCTCCAGCCGCGAATAGATGAACGGCTTGAACAGCTCCAGCGCCATCTTCTTGGGCAACCCGCACTGGTGCAGCTTCAGTTCCGGGCCGGTGACGATGACCGAACGGCCCGAGAAGTCGACCCGCTTGCCCAGCAGGTTCTGGCGGAAGCGGCCCTGCTTGCCCTTCAGCATGTCCGACAGCGATTTCAGCGGACGGCGGTTGTTGCCGGTGATGACGCGGCCGCGGCGGCCGTTGTCGAACAGCGCATCGACCGATTCCTGCAGCATCCGCTTTTCGTTGCGGACGATGATGTCCGGCGCGCGCAGTTCGATCAGCCGCTTCAGGCGGTTGTTGCGGTTGATCACGCGGCGATACAGGTCGTTCAGGTCCGACGTCGCGAAGCGGCCGCCATCCAGGGGCACCAGCGGACGCAGTTCGGGCGGGATGACCGGGATCACGGTCAGCACCATCCATTCGGGACGGTTGCCCGATTCCAGGAAGGATTCGACGATCTTCAACCGCTTGATGATCTTCTTCGGCTTCAATTCGCCCGTGGCCTCTTTCAGATCCTCGCGCAATTGTTCGGCCGTCGCCGCCAGATCGATATTGGCCAGCATCGCGCGGATCGCCTCTGCGCCGATATCGGCGGTGAAGGCATCGGCGCCATAGCTGTCCTGGGCGTCGAGGAATTCCTCTTCGCTCAGCAACTGGCCATAGGTCAGGTCGGTCAGACCCGGTTCGATCACGACGTAGTTTTCGAAATACAGGATCCGTTCCAGATCGCGCAGCGTCATGTCCAGCATCAGGCCGATGCGCGACGGCAGCGATTTCAGGAACCAGATATGGGCGACCGGCGCGGCCAGTTCGATATGGCCCATCCGTTCGCGCCGGACCTTCTGCAAGGTCACCTCGACACCGCACTTCTCGCAGACCAGGCCGCGATATTTCATGCGCTTGTATTTGCCGCACAGGCATTCGTAATCCTTGATGGGACCGAAGATGCGCGCGCAAAACAGGCCGTCACGCTCGGGCTTGAACGTGCGGTAGTTGATGGTTTCGGGCTTCTTCACCTCGCCGAAGGACCAGGCCAGAATTTCTTCGGGCGAGGCCAGCGAGATCTTGATTTCGTCGAACTGCCGAGGCGGAGCCAGCGGGTTCAGCGGATTGGTGGCGAGTTCCTGGTTCATCTTAAAATCCTAATGATCGGCGCGGGGTGAAAGGGAGGTGGGGCAAGACCCCACCCCGCCGGGTTCGCATGGGTGGGATTTCGCCCCACCGGGCCCTCCGGCTATTCCTCTTCCTCCGCATCCAGGAGTTCCATGTTGAGGCCCAGACCCCGGACCTCCTTGACCAGCACGTTGAACGATTCCGGCACGCCTGCTTCGAAATTGTCCTCGCCCTTGACGATGGATTCGTAGACCTTGGTGCGCCCGGCAACGTCGTCCGACTTGACCGTCAGCATCTCTTGCAGGGTATAGGCGGCGCCATAGGCTTCCAGAGCCCAGACCTCCATCTCGCCCAGCCGCTGACCGCCGAACTGCGCCTTGCCGCCCAGCGGCTGCTGGGTCACGAGGCTGTAGGGACCGGTCGAACGGGCATGCATCTTGTCATCGACGAGATGGTGCAGCTTCAGGATATACTTCATCCCGACAGTGACCTTGCGGGCGAATTGCTCGCCCGTGCGGCCATCGAAGACCACCGACTGACCCGACGTGTCGAAGCCCGCCCGCGCCAGCGCGTCGTTGACGTCGGCCTCCTTGGCGCCGTCGAAGACGGGCGTGGCGATCGGCACCCCGGTGCGCACGGTATTGGCGTGCTCGACCAGTTGCGCGTCGGCCATTCCCTCGAAGGTATCGGCATAGAGATCGTCGCCATAGCCGATCTTCATCGCCTCGCGGACCGGCGTCATGTCGCCGTTGCGGCGATATTCTTCCAGCGCCTCGTCGATCCGGATGCCAAGGCCGCGCGATGCCCAACCCATATGGGTTTCGAGGATCTGGCCCACATTCATCCGCGAGGGCACGCCCAGCGGATTCAGCACCAGATCGACCGGCGTGCCGTCCGCCAGGAACGGCATGTCCTCCATCGGCACGACCTTGGAGACGACGCCCTTGTTGCCGTGACGGCCGGCCATCTTGTCGCCCGCCTGCAGCTTGCGCTTCACGGCGACAAAGACCTTGACCATCTTCATCACACCCGGCGGCAGGTCGTCGCCCTGACGGACCTTCTCGACCTTGTCCTCGAAGCGGGCTTCCAGGGCCTTCTTCTGGGCATCATACTGATGGTTCAGCGCCTCGACTTCCTTGGCGATGTCCTCTTCTCCGACGGCAAGCTGCCACCACTGGCCGCGGCTCAGCGTGCCCAGCAGATCCTCGGTGATCTCGCTGTTCGGCTTGACACCTTTCGGTCCCTTGACGGCGGTCTTGCCCAGGATCAGCGATTTCAGGCGCGCATAGATGTTGCGGTCCAGAATCGCCTGTTCGTCGTCCCTGTCGCGCGCCAGACGCTCGACCTCCTCGCGCTCGATCTGAAGCGCGCGTTCGTCCTTGTCCACGCCGTGGCGGTTGAAGACGCGGACCTCGACGACGGTGCCGTAGGCGCCCGGCGGCAGACGCAGCGAGGTGTCGCGCACGTCGCTGGCCTTTTCGCCGAAGATGGCGCGCAGCAGCTTTTCCTCGGGCGTCATCGGGCTTTCGCCCTTGGGCGTGATCTTGCCGACCAGGATGTCGCCCGGACCCGCTTCGGCCCCGATATAGACGATGCCGGCCTCATCGAGATTGCGCAGCGCTTCCTCGCCCACGTTGGGGATGTCGCGGGTGATTTCCTCGGGCCCAAGCTTGGTGTCGCGGGCCGCGACCTCGTATTCGTCGATATGGATCGAGGTGAACACGTCGTCGCGGTGAATCCGCTCGGAAATCAGGATCGAGTCCTCGTAGTTGTAGCCGTTCCACGGCATGAACGCGACGACCACGTTGCGGCCGATGGCCAGTTCACCCTGATCGGTCGAGGGACCGTCGGCGATGACCTGACCGCCTTCGACCTTTTCGCCCACCTTGACCAGCGGTCGCTGGTTGATGGTCGAGGACTGGTTGGACCGCTTGAACTTGCGCAGACGATAGATGTCCACGCCCGCGTCGCCGGCTTCCAGGTTCTCGGTGGCGCGCACGACGATCCGCTGGGCATCGACCTGGTCGATCACCCCACCCCGGCGCGCGGTGATCGCGGCACCGGAATCGCGGGCCACGACGGCCTCCATGCCGGTGCCGACGAAAGGCGCCTCGGCCCGCAGCAGCGGCACGGCCTGACGCTGCATGTTCGAACCCATCAGGGCGCGGTTGGCGTCGTCGTTTTCCAGGAACGGAATCAGCGCCGCGGCGACCGAGACCAGCTGCTTGGGCGACACGTCGATCAGATCGACGGCATCGACCGGGTTCAGCATGAAATCGCCCGACTGGCGGGTGCTGATCAGTTCATCGACGAAATTGCCATCAGCATCCAGCGTCGCATTGGCCTGGGCCACGGTATGACGCATTTCCTCGGTCGCGGACATGTAGACCACGTCATCGGTAACGCGGCCGTTCTCGACCTTGCGATAGGGCGTTTCGATGAAGCCGTACTTGTTCACCCGCGCGAAAGTCGCGAGGCTGTTGATCAGGCCGATATTCTGGCCTTCCGGCGTCTCGATCGGGCACATCCGGCCGTAATGCGTCGGGTGCACGTCGCGCACCTCGAAGCCGGCGCGTTCGCGCGTCAGACCGCCCGGCCCAAGCGCCGACAGACGGCGCTTGTGCGTCACCTCGGACAGCGGGTTGGTCTGGTCCATGAACTGCGAGAGCTGCGAGGAACCGAAGAATTCGCGCACCGCCGCCGCGGCGGGCTTGGCGTTGATCAGATCCTGCGGCATCACGGTGTCGATCTCGACGCCCGACATGCGTTCGCGGATCGCGCGTTCCATCCGCAGCAGACCGACGCGATACTGGTTTTCCATCAGTTCGCCGACCGAACGCACCCGGCGATTGCCCAGGTGGTCGATATCGTCGATCTCGCCCTTGCCGTCGCGAAGCTCCACCAGCCCGCGCACGCAGGCCACGATATCTTCGGGGCGCAACGTCCGCTGGGTGTCCGGCGCATCGAGATTCAGACGCATGTTCATCTTCACGCGGCCGACCGCCGACAGGTCATAGCGTTCACTGTCGAAGAACAGGCTGTTGAACAGCGTCGAGGCAGCCTCGACGGTGGGCGGCTCGCCCGGGCGCATGACGCGATAGATATCCATCAGCGCCTGTTCGCGGTTCATGTTCTTGTCCGCAGCCATCGTGTTGCGGATATAGGGTCCGACATTGACATGATCGATGTCCAGAACCGGCACGTCGGTGACGTCATTGTCCAGCAGCACCTTGAGCAGGCCACCGTTCAACTCGCCTTCCTTGTCGTATTCGGCGGTGATTTCATCACCGGCCTCGGCATAGATCAGGCCGGTCTTCTCGTTGATGATATCCTTGGCGACAAAGCGTCCGATGATCCGCTCGAACGGAACAAGCAGCTTGACCTGATCGCCCGAATCCACAAGCTGCTTGACCAGACGCGGCGTCACCTTTTCGCCCGCCTTGGTGATGACCTCGCCCGTATCGGCATTGATCAGGTCATAGGCCGGACGGGTGCCGCGCACGCGCTCGGGGAAGAAGCGCGTGATCCATCCCCGCTCGCGACCCTTCTTCTTCAGCTTGTAATCGACCGTCTCGTAGAAGGCGTCCATGATGCCTTCCTGGTCCATGCCCAGCGAATACAGCAGCGTCGTCACCGGCAGCTTGCGGCGGCGGTCGATGCGCGCGAAGACCAGATCCTTGGCATCGAATTCGAAATCCAGCCACGAGCCGCGATAGGGGATGATGCGGCAGGCGAACAGCAGCTTGCCCGAGGAATGGGTCTTGCCGCGGTCATGGTCGAAGAAAACCCCCGGGCTGCGGTGCATCTGAGAGACCACGACCCGTTCGGTCCCGTTCACGATGAACGTACCGTTCTGCGTCATCAGGGGCATGTCGCCCATGAAAACGTCCTGTTCCTTGATGTCCTTGACCGACTTCGCACCGGTATTCTCATCCAGATCGAACACGATCAGCCGCAGCGTCACCTTCAGCGGCGCGGCATAGGTCATGTCGCGTTGCTGGCATTCCTCGACATCGTATTTCGGCTTTTCCAGCTCGTATTTCACGAATTCCAGCGTGGCGGTCTCGTTGAAATCCTTGATCGGAAAAACCGACTGGAACACGCCCTGGATGCCGTCGCCATCATTGTGGCCGGCACCCTCTCCCGAATTCAGGAACAGGTCATAGGATGATTTCTGAACCTCGATGAGGTTCGGCATCTCCAGCACTTCGCGGATATTGCCGTAATAGCGACGGATACGCTTCTGGCCGACATAGGATTGCGCCATGGGGTCTTGTCACCTTTCGTCTTCGCGCGCGCGCAACGGGTCGGGGCCCCCGAGGCGCGGCCTACGAATGCAGGGATGAGGTTCCATTCGTGCCGCACGTCCCACCGCGCGGCTCCCGAACCTCGAACATGCCCTGAAGGATGGTCCGGCAAAGGGACCGCCCTTCAAGACAGGTTCGGCAGGGGCCGGAAATTCCGGTCCCTGCCTCGTTCACTCAGCCATGGAACCGATTACTTCAGTTCGACCTTGGCGCCAGCCGCTTCCAGCTTCTTCTTCAGCTCTTCGGCTTCGTCCTTGTTCGCGCCTTCCTTGACCTTGCCGCCTGCTTCGACCAGATCCTTGGCCTCTTTCAGGCCCAGGCCGGTGATGCCGCGCACTTCCTTGATCACATTGATCTTGTTGGGGCCGGCTTCGGTCAGGACGACGTCGAATTCGGTCTTTTCCTCGGCGGCCTCGGCGGCGCCACCGGCAGCCGGACCGGCCATCATGACGGCGCCACCGGCGGCCGGCTCGATGCCGTATTCGTCTTTCAGGATGGTTTTCAGCTCTTGGGCTTCCAGCAGGGTCAGGCCCACGATTTCTTCGGCAAGTTTTTTCAGATCAGCCATTTTTCCGTTCTTTCCAGTTAGTGTTCCAACGTCGCGCTTTCAAGCACACGCCGGGAATCGGGTTGCGTCACGCAGCCTCGCGCTCTTCCAGAGTGCTGAGGATGCCCGCGATGTTCGAAGCAGGGGCGCCAATGGCACCGGCAATGTTCGCAGCGGGGGCGCCAATGCAGGACACGATCGAAGCGATAAGCTCGTCGCGCGACGGCATGGCGGCCACGGCTTTGACACCGGCCGGATCCAGAGCCGTGTCGCCCATGGCACCGCCGAGGATCACGAACTTGTCGTTCCCCTTGGCATAGTCCTCGCAGACCTTGGCCGCAGCCACAGGGTCTTCCGAGAAGGACAACACGGTCATGCCCGTCAGGTAATCGGCGATGCTTGCGCAAGGCTTACCCTCGAGGGCGATCTTGGCGAGCCTGTTCTTGGCAACGCGAACGGCACCACCCGCATCGCTCATGCGCGCGCGGAGGTCCTGCATCTGTGCAACCGTCATCCCTTCGTAGTGGGCAACCACGACGACGCCAGAGCTTTCAAAGATCTGGCCGAGTTCCTCGACCACCTGTTCTTTTTGCGCTCTATCCACGGTTTCACTCCAAGTTGGGGGTTTCCCCCCGGCTCTCACGTTTCCCGCCCCGGTCCGGGGCAGGTCGAGTCCGCTAGGGCAAGATCACCCGAAGGCCGAACCTTCGGAAAAATGCTTCTACCCATCTCAGGCAGGATATTAAGCTGGCAAGCCAGCACCCGCCGTCTCGGACGAATCGATACACGCGCAGACTGACATCTGCGCGCGGATCAGGCCGTCTCCTTAGTGCCTTTGGTTCGGGATGTGAAGGGCTATCTTGACCTGATCGCGACTTGGGCCATCATTTGCGGCCTTCGGACGAATCCGGACCTCCATCCGGCGATCATCCCGCACATGGCGGTGCGGCCAGGATCTTGCCTTGATTCGACCTTTCGGGCGCTTCCACGGTCGCCAAGCCTGTTTTGCTGAAATAAGACGGGGCGGGTCCGCAGGCCCGCCCCGTCATCATCATCGTCAAGGCTGAGTTACGCCTGCGTCGCGGAGACGACGTCGATCGACACGCCCGGGCCCATGGTGGAACTGATCGAGACCTTCTTCATATAGGTGCCCTTGGCGCCGCTGGGCCGCGCCTTGCTCACCGCGTCCACGAAGGCGCGGATGTTCTGGGCGAGCTTCTCGGCATCGAAGGACGCCTTGCCGACGCCGGCGTGAACGACGCCCGCCTTTTCGGCCTTGAACTGGACCTCACCGCCCTTGGCCGCCTTGACGGCTTCGGCGACATCCATCGTGACCGTGCCGACCTTGGGGTTCGGCATCAGGTTGCGCGGCCCCAGAATCTTGCCCAGACGGCCGACCAGCGGCATCATGTCCGGCGTCGCGATGCACCGATCAAAGTCGATCTTGCCCGACTGGATCGTTTCCATCAGATCCTCGGCACCGACGATATCGGCGCCCGCCTCCTTGGCCTCGTCGGCCTTGGGTCCACGCGCGAATACCGCAACACGAACATCCTTGCCGGTCCCGGCGGGCAGCGTCACGACACCGCGAACCATCTGGTCGGCATGACGCGGATTCACGCCCAGGTTCATCGCGATCTCGACCGTTTCATCGAATTTCGCGGTGGCGTTGTCCTTGACCAGCCTGACGGCATCCTCGACCGACAGATTCGCCTTGCCTTCGAACGCGGCACGTGCCGCGGCTTTCTTTTTCGCAATCTTCGCCATGGCTTAGCCCTTCACCTCGATACCGATCGACCGGGCCGAGCCCAGGATGATCTTCATCGCCTGCTCGACATCATTGGCGCTGAGGTCCTTCATCTTGGCCTCGGCGATCTCGCGCACCTGCTTGACGGTCACGGTGCCGGCGCTCGCGCGACCGGGCTTGTCCGAACCTTTCGGGCGGTTGCGCTTGCCCACCGGCTTCAGTCCGGCGGCCTTCTTCAGCAGAAACGAAGCCGGCGGCGTCTTCGTCTCGAAGGTGAAGGATTTGTCGGCATAATAGGTGATCACCACGGGAACCGGCGAGCCCTGTTCCATTTCCTGCGTGCGAGCGTTGAACTCTTTGCAGAATGCCATGATGTTGATGCCGCGTTGGCCCAATGCGGGACCGACGGGCGGGGACGGGTTCGCCTGACCCGCCTTGATTTGCAGCTTAAGCTGCCCGACGACTTTCTTGGCCATCTGGCCTTCTCCTTATCATCACGCCCCGTCCCTGATTGGACATCCGGGGCCCTGACTTAGCGGTTCGGCGGCGCGCCCCAAGGGGAAGACAGCCTCCCGCGACCAATCACGCGGTCTTGGCGACCTGCGTGAATTCCAGCTCGACCGGCGTGGGCCGGCCGAAGATCGACACCATGACCTTGATGCGCGAGGCGGCCTCGTCGACCTCCTCGACCATTCCCGAAAACCCCTCGAAGGGACCATCGGTCACGTTCACCTTTTCGCCCACATCAAAGCGGATCAGGTTGCGCGGGGCGACCGGTTCGCCCTCGCCCGTGCGGTTCAGCATCATGTTCACCTCGTCGTCGCGCATCGGCATCGGCTTGCCCTGCGCGCCGAGGAAACCGGTGACCCGGTTGATCGAATTGACCAGGTGATAGGTGCGGTCGGACATGTCCATGTGAACCAGGACATAGCCCGGCATGAAGCGGCGTTCCGATGTAACCTTCTTGCCGCGCCGAATCTCGATCACCTGTTCGGTGGGGACCAGAACCTCGTCAATCTCGTCCTCAAGCCCCTTTTCGGACACCGACTGGCGAATCGCCTCGGCGACCTTCTTTTCGAAGTTCGACAGGACACTGACCGAATACCAACGCTTTGCCATGTCTCGATCGACCCCTGTTCGTCCTGATAGGGAATCGCGCGGCCGGGCCGGCAACTCCTTGAATTCCTGATATGTCCGCCAAAATTGAAATCGGCGTGCACGCGAGTTCGATGCACGCCGTCGCCGGACAGTCGGGGGCCAATACCGCTGCGGCCCCGAAAATGCAAGCCCGATCAGCCGCTGATCGCTTGAAGCCCCTGGGTCAGGCCAAAGCGGATGATCAGATCGACCAGAAAGAAGAACACGCTGGTCAGCGCGGCCATGATCATGACCATGATCGTCGTCGTGATCACCTCACGGCGGGTGGGCCAGGTGATCTTCGCGGCTTCGGCGCGGACCTGGTTGATGAACTGGACGGGATTGGCCACGAACGGCTCCTTCGGGTTTTCAGCCGCCGATGTATCGCCGATGCGCCGCCGTTTCAACCCTGCAAGGACGCATCCGAGGGCGACAGGAATGTGACCTTCGTCATCGCCGCCAATCGCGCGCAATCCTCGGCGTAGTCGCCGCCGCGCGGCAGGTCGGCGGCCGGGATGGCCGCGCGCAGGCCGGCATCTCCGGCGCCGCGCGGATGCGATTCCAGCGCCCGGTGCGCGATCTGGCGCCGGTCCTGCATCGTGTCGGAATGCGCGATCGCACCCAGATAATCGCGATAGGCCGCAGCCGACCATCCGATCCTGCGCGGCGCCGGATCGGGAATCAGCCGCGCGGCCTGCGGCCCGGCCATTCGCGCCAGCACCGACGGCCGCACCGAGCCCAGGTCCTCGTGGCGCCAGCAGACCAGGCTTTCGACGCCCGCCACCGACAGAAGCCTGTCCGCCAGATCGGACCAGCCCAGGCGTGCGCAATCCAGCCCCGCCAGATAATCGCCGATCCGCGCCTGCCGGCCCATTCGCAATTCCTCGCCAAAGGCCGAAATCAGGAAATCGGCGGGTTCGCGCACGGCCAGAAACAGCCTGATGCCAGAACCGTCCATCAGCCCGACCAGGTTTTCAAGCCGCGCCTGGGCAAGGGGATAAAGCTGCCCCCGGGGCGCAAACAGCCGTGCCGGCGTGGTGTCGCCCAGAATCAGCTCATCGGACAGAATCAGCCGGCCAGCCGATGCGCTCTCCTGCCGCAGCGCCCTGGCGGCCTGCCGCGCCTTCCATGGCGTCCGCCCGCAATCGTCCAGCAGGCGCCGAAGATCGGTCGGACCGGCGCGCAACCGGCGCGGCCCCATCCAGCCGATCCCCTGACGCGCCAATTGCGGCGCGGCACGATCGAAAGCGGTCTGAAGATGCGTGGTTGCGGTCTTGTGCGCGCCCAGATGAAGGCAGAGATTCATCGCAGCCGCCGGGCGGTTATTCCGACGACGGGCCTGGCAGGGGCAGGGGGACTCGAACCCACGACCCTCGGTTTTGGAGACCGATGCTCTACCAACTGAGCTATACCCCTGTGGCCGTGCGACCGTTTAAGGCACGGGGTAACGGGGTGCAAGGGTATTTCCACGCCTGACCAGCGGCGCGCGCCGGAACGACGGACGCCTATTCGGCCGCATCGGCGGCCAGAAAACCGCCCGACTGGCGTGCCCAAAGCCGCGCGTAAAGACCGTTTGCCGCCAGCAATTCGGCGTGGCTGCCCTGTTCGATGATCCTTCCCGCATCCATCACCACCAGCCGGTCCATGGCCGCGATGGTGGACAGCCGGTGCGCGATGGCAAGAACCGTCTTGCCCTGCATCAGCATCTCCAGCCGCGACTGGATCGCCGCCTCGACCTCGCTGTCCAGCGCACTGGTCGCCTCGTCCAGGATCAGGATCGGCGCATCCTTCAGCGCCACCCGCGCGATCGCGATCCTCTGGCGCTGGCCGCCCGACAGCTTCACCCCGCGTTCGCCGACATGCGCATCCAGGCCGCATCGCCCGAAACTGTCCGAGAGCCCCGGCACGAAACCATGCGCCTCGGCCATTTCCAGCGCCTGCGCGATCTGATCCTCGGCCGCATCCGGGCGGCCATAGGCGATGTTGTCGCGCACCGAGCGATGCAGAAGCGAACTGTCCTGCGTGACCACGCCGATCGCGCCGCGCAGCGAATCCTGGGTCACCCGCGCGATATCCTGCCCGTCAATGGTGATGCGGCCGCTTTCAAGATCGTGAAGCCGCAGCAGCAGGTTCACCAGCGTCGATTTGCCTGCCCCCGACCGGCCGACCAGTCCGACCCGCTCGCCGGGCGCGATCGTCAGGCTCAGATCGTCCAGCACCGGCAGCGGGCGCGCGCCCGGGGCGCCGCCATAGCGGAAGGTGACGTTCCGGAACTCCACCGCGCCGGGTCCGCGACGCAAGGACCGCGCGGCGGGCGCGTCCAGAACCTGACGGGGCAGCGCAAGGCTGGAAATGCCGTCGCGCACGGTGCCGATATTCTCGAACAGGGCGGCGAATTCCCACATGATCCAGTGCGCCATGTTGTTGAGTCGCAAGGCCAGCGGCACCGCGACCGCAACCGCGCCGACCTCCACCCGGCCCTCGGACCATAGCCACAGCCCAAGCGCCGTCACCGCGCCGATCAGCGCCACGTTGATCGCGTTCAGCGTCACGTCCTGAATCGTCGAAAGCCGCATCTGCCGGTGCACGGTCCGCAAGAAGGCGTCCATCCCGTCGCGCATCCAGTCTTCCTCGCGGGCGGAATGGGAAAACAGCTTGACCGTCGCGATATTGGTATAGCTGTCCACGACCCGCCCGGTCATGGCCGAGCGCGCATCGGCCTGTTCCTGCGCCACCCGCCCCAGGCGCGGCACGATCTGCCACAACATCACCGCATAGGCCACTGCCCACAGCGCGAAAGGCACCGCCAGCCGCCAATCCTGACTACCCGCCAGCGCCAGCGCGCCGAGGAAATAGATCAGCACATAGCTGCCCACGTCCATGATCTTCATCGCGACCTCGCGCACCGCCAGCGCCGTCTGCATCAGCCTTTGCGCGATCCGGCCGGCGAATTCGTCCTGGAAATAGCCGATCGACTGACGCAGCAGATAGCGGTGGGCCTGCCAGCGGATGCGCTGCGGAAAATTGCCCATCAGGGACTGATGCAGAACCAGCGAGGCGATCAGGTTCAGCCCCGGCAAAAGGATCAGCAGCACCAGCGCCATCAGTGCCAGCCGTCCGCCCTGTTGCGTCCAGAACAGCGCGCGGGGCGTGTCGGCCATCCGGTCCACCAGGTCGCCCAGCCAGCCGAACAGCATCACCTCGATCAGCGCGATGACGCCCGAAAAGGCGGCAAGCAGCGTCAGCCACGGCAAGGCACCATGACTGTAATGCAGCAGAAAGCGCCACAGCGAGCGCGGCGGCATCGCCGGGCTGTCGCCGGGATAGGGGTCGATGCGGCGTTCGAACCACGCGAACATGGGATCGTCTCAGGCTTTGCGAAACCGGACAATATTGCTGACCCGGTGGCGAAGCCGAGTCAAGCAGGCTGATCTTTGATCGAGTTCGGAACATTGCCCGGCCGATGGCGTTTTTGCCGCGACGGGCCACGCCATCCCGGCACCAACGCCCCGGAAAGGAAATGCACATGACCGTCAAAAATCTGAAGGACCTTTATCTGGACCAGCTCGGCGATCTCTATTCCGCCTGCAAGCAATCCATGCCAGCCGTGACCGAGATGGGCCGCGCGGCCAAGTCGCGCGAGTTGTCCGAAGCCCTGATCAATGGCAATCAGGGCATTGCCCGCGGGATGGAGGTTCTGGCCGAACTTTGCAGCCGCCACGACGTCGACCCGACGGGCGAACATTGCAAGGGCATGGAAGGCCTTGTCGCCGAGGCGCGCAAACATGCGATCGAGACTGATTTTGCGGATGACGATGCCCAGGACGCGGCGATCATCACGCAATATCAGCGCCTCGCGCATTATGCCATCGCCGGCTATGGCTGCGTGCGGACCTTCGCCAACCGGCTCGACCTCGACAGCGACGCGGCCGCGCTTCAGGAATGTCTGGACAAAACCTGGGAAGGCGATCGGCACATGTCGAAGATTGCCGAGGGTGGTGTGAACGCGGCCGCGATGGATGGACGCTGACGCGGCATTCCGCATCCGATGACCGTCAACGCCCCGCCGGAACCGGCGGGGCGTCCTGATACGGGCGGGCTCAGACGTTGCCCGCCGCCATCTCGCCAGCGATGTGATCGGCCTGCCGGATCGCCAGCGCCACGATGGTCAGGGTCGGATTTTCGGCCGCCCCGGTGGTGAACTGGCTGCCATCGCTGACAAACAGGTTCTTCACATCGTGCGATCGGCCATTCTTGTCGACCACCCCGTCGCTGGGTTTTTCCGACATCCTGTTGGTGCCCAGATTGTGGGTCGAGGGATAGGGCGGCGTCGGCATCGTCCTGGTCGCGCCCACTTCCTTGTAGATGGCCTGCCCGACACCATAGGCATGGTTGCGCATCGCGATGTCGTTGGGATGGTCGCTGAAGTTGACGTTGGCCACCTTCAGCCCGAACCGGTCCTCGACATCGGAAAGCGTCACCCGGTTGGTTTCTTGCGGCATGTCCTCGCCCACGATCCAAAGACCGGCCATGTTCTCGTAGCTGTCCAGCGCCGTCGTGAACTCTCGTCCCCAGGCTCCGGGATCCAGGAAGGCCGCCATGAAGGGCAGCCCCAGGCTGAGCGTTTCCAGCTCATAGCCACCGACGAATCCGCGCGAGGGATCGTGTCTTGCCTCGTCACGGATGATGCCGGCCATGGTCGTGCCCCGCCACATCCGGACAGGCTTTTCGAACACGCCATAGACCGATCCGGTCGTATGCCGCATGTAGTTGCGGCCCACCTGCCCCGAGGAATTGGCCAGCCCGTCCGGGAACATCGAACTGGCAGAGTTCAGCAGCAGCCGCGGGCTTTCGAAACTGTTCCCCGCGACACAGACGATCCGGGCCTTCTGCATCTGCAGATTGCCATCCTTGTCGAAATATTCGACGCCGGTGACCTTGCCCGTGTCATCATGCAGGATGCGCGCGGCATGGGCGTTCTCGCGGACCTCCAGCTTGCCGGTCGCCTCGCCACGCGGGATGTCGGTATAGGCGGCGGACCATTTGGCGCCCCATTTGCAGCCCTGAAAGCAGAAACCCGTCTGCTGGCAAGAGATCCGGTCGTCATATTCGACACTGTTGATCGCCATGTTGCCGGTATGGACTTCCTTGTAACCAAGCGCCTTGGCGCCCTTTTCCAGCACCTTGTAATTGTTGCTGCCGGGAAGACGCGGACGGCCGCCGACACCGGTGACACCCAGCTTTTCCTCGGCCTTGTCGTACCAGGGCGCCATCTCCTCGCTTCCGATCGGCCAGTCCAGCAGGCTGGCCCCCTCGACCGCGCCATAGGTCGTCCTGGCCTTCCACTCGTGATCCTGAAACCGCAGCGAGGCGCCGGCCCAATGGACCGAGGTTCCGCCGACCGCCTTCACGATCCAGGCCGGCAGGCCCGAAAAATCCTTGGCCACCCGCCAGTCGCCGCTGGTCGTGCGCGGATCGGTCCAGGCCAGTTGCCCGAAACTTTCCCATTCGTCGTTCACGTAATCCTCGGGCAGATAGCGCCCGCCGGCCTCCAGGGCGACGACCTTGATGCCCTTCTGCGCCAGTTCGTTCGCCAGCACCCCGCCGCCGGCGCCGGTGCCGACGATGACCACGACGCCGTCGTCGTTCAGATCGAATTTCGCTGCTTCTGCCATGATTGTCTCTCCCCTCACAGCCAGTCGATGTCGTCGAAGCCGCGGTTGATATAGCCGCCCTGGGAATAGGATTCGCCCTCGTAGCCGAAGATCGGCCAGATCTCTTTCTGGTTATACAACCCGGTCACCAACCCCCCGCGCACGGTCTGGAAGAAGGGCGTATCCTCGATGGTCTTCAGGATCGTGACCCGGTCCGCTTCCCATCCTGCCGAAAGATAATCGTCGAAACCGGCCTCTTTCGCCGCGGCGTCCAGCGCGGCGACGCCTTCGGCGACCATCTGTTTCTGATCGTCGCTGTCATGGGACTTGACGGCGATGGCGTAGAATCGATCGCCGATCCTGTCATGCGGATAGATGTCGCGCGCCATCTGCAACAGCGTGGCCATCTCGTGTTCGCTGATCTTGCCGACCTCGACCGCCCAGGCGGCGTCGGGCGCGGCGATGAAACCCGCGCCCGCCACCGCCAGCGTGCCGGCCGCCGCCGCCCGCGACAACAGCGCCCGCCGGGTCAGCCCGTGCTTGCTGAGTTGAGACATGATTCCTCCTCCCTCACTTTCCTCCTGCGGCGGCCCTCCTCCGGCCGCCCGTTCAATCACCTGAAGCGGCCAGCCCGCTTCAGAACCTCGATCTGATAGCCATCCGGATCCGCGACAAAGAAGAACCGTGCGATCACCTCGTTGCCGGGCGCGAAATCGACCAGCTTGCGCGGCGCGAACCCCTCGGCCTGCAGCCGCGCGTGCAGCGCGTCCACGTCCTCGACCGAGAAGGCCACATGGCCATAGCCGTCGCCCAGGTCGTAGGGCTCGGTCCGGCCCTTGTTGACGGTCAGTTCCAGTTCCGCTTCGCTTTCGCCGTTCGACAGGTAGACCAGCGTGAAATCGTCGAAATCCAGCCGGTCCGCGACCTCCAGCCCGAAGCAGCGCCGGTAGAAATCGACCGAGCGTTCCTCGTCCAGAACCCGGATCATCGAATGGATATATTTCGCCATGCCGGCCTCTCCCCAGTTCGTCCATCATGGGACAAGACTAGAAGGCGGAACGCGGGCGTGGGTAGTAACGGGTTACTACGGACGTATTTATTCGGCCGCGATGGCGGTCTGACCCAGCTGCTGATCCTCGCCCAGGTGGATGGTGCAGGCGCAGCGCAGCAAAGAGGTAAAGTTCCGGGCCTCGCCATGCAGTTCCAGAACCTCGGCGTGAAGCTTGGAAATGAAAGCCGGCGTGCTCACCCCCTCACGCGCGGCGATGTCGTCGAGGATCCGCCAGAAGGCCCGTTCCAGGCGGATCGAGGTGGATTGCCCGTTCAACCGCAGGCTGCGGGTCTCGGATTCATAGCGTTCGGGGTCCTGCCCCGCGAAGATCTGGCACATCGGCTTGATCCCGGCTGGTGATGGGAAACCGAGTTTGCGCCGGAAGCGCGATCACGTCAACAAGATGCGATCGCGGGGATCACGCGATGATCGGCAAAGGTCGCGGTCCTCAGGCTGAGACTGCCGATCTGGCGGACAAGGAAGAACCGGTCCTCACGATCACCCCTGCAAGACCGCGCCAGGAAATCACGCAAAAGGCCCGCCCTTTCCGGGGCGGGCCTTTCATGTTGGCTTGCTGCGCGGGCGCGCAGTTGCGCGATCACTCGATGATCTTGGAGACCACGCCGGCGCCGACGGTGCGGCCGCCTTCGCGGATCGCGAAGCGCAGCT